>NZ_CM000745.1:1038139-1062890 GCF_000161455.1 Bacillus pseudomycoides DSM 12442 | reverse complement strand
CCTTGTGGAAATAAAAACACAAATTATTCATTATTTGGGGGATATGGAAAATGAAGAAAACTATTTTACCAGTTTTAATGTCTGCAATGTTTGTAGTTCCTGCAGTATCTCATGCTGAAAACCAAGAAGCTGTAAAACAACTTGCTCCAAAAACAGAACAGGCAATGCAGAAAACAGGTTGGGTAAAAGAGGGGAATACATGGTATTTCTATGATCAAAATGGTGTGAAGAAAACAGGGTGGTTAAAAGATAAGGGCACATGGTATTACTTAAATGCAAATGGCACAATGAAAAGCTCAGCAAATGGGTGGAACGAAGGTTGGTTAGATGAGGGAGGAAAGCGTTACTTTTTTGATGACAGTGGTGCTATGCGGACAGGAAAACTAGCTGAAGGTGGTACTGTATGGTATTTCAATCCAGATGGATCAATGGTAACGGGATGGGAATTAGTTGATGGTGATTGGTATTACTTTAATGATAAAACTGGAGCAAGCCACGCAGGTTGGTTAAGTTATAACGGGAAATGGTATTACTTTTATGATGGCCCGATGAAAACAGGCTGGGTGCAAGATGAGGGTACATGGTACTATCTGAATGGGGATGGCCCGATGAAAACAGGATGGCTACAAGAAAATGGCAATTGGTATTATTTACAGTCTAACGGTGCAATGGCAACAGGTAAACATTTCATTGATGGAAAATGGTATTCATTCAAAGATAATGGCGTTATGATGTAACGAAAGTTTTTTTATGAGTATGTAGGATACTAGATACATATTTTAAGAGATTTTTACAACGAAAGAAGACACTTGTTAGAGTGTCTTCTTTATCATTTTAACCGAGAAGACTCACTCCTCTAAACGAAGTGAAGGTAGGGGTAGTTGAATATTCTCTATGAATCTATAGAAGAGAAATAAAAAGGGACAGACCTTCCAAGGGAAGAAATCTGTCCGAGAGTAAATATAGTTAATGAATCAATTCCTCATTTAGCAAACACATGATTCCCAATTACTGCAACAGTTTGGCGTGTCGTAATCCATTTGTCGGTAGAGGTTTTTGGATTATAAAAATAAAGCCAATCAGAATTAATTCCTTTAGTAGAAATTGCTTCTTCTACCGCCATTCTCGCTTCGCGGGTTGCTGGTTGATCAATTCTTCCATCTGTAACTGGTGTAAAGGCATAGCCGTATTTAATAGGTTCATAAATAACATCGGTAATTGTATTTGGAAATTCTACTGCATCAACGCGATTTAATATAACTTTGGCCACTGCGACTTTCCCAGCGTAAGGCTCTCCTCCGGCTTCGGCAGTGACCAAACGAGCCATTAAGTCCAGTTCTTGTTCTGAAATACCTGTCGTAATAATTAAGTGTTGACCTGCATAAATCCGATCGCCGTTTGTATTGTTAGCTTGTCTAATTGATTGTATGGATACATTGTATCGTTTTGCGATAGCTTCTAATGTATCTCCTCGTTGAACTTGATAAACAATTTGAGCTGAATGATTTGAAGCTGCCACATCTTTTTGTTGTGTAGATTCGCTTGATGAAGGCGAGACTGGAATGGTTAATTGTTCTCCAATATAAATTCGATCATTCGTCTTATGATTCGCTTGTTTAATGGCTTGAACTGAAACTCCATAGTGGATGCTAATACCCCCGAGAGTGTCATTCTTTTTAACAGTATAAACCGTTGCTGCATCGGCCGTTCCTTGATTAGATACGAGTGTAATTGTTGCAGCAGATATAGGTAGCAAATGTTTCATCTTATGTAACTTCATCTGAAAAAAACCTCCTGAAAATCGTTGAGATATACTTAGTTGTGAATAAAAATTCATAAACCAGAATGTTTATTTATCGTTAATGGTTAAGTCATTTATATACTAACAAATTGAATGAGTATCGTCATTAATTGTGTATCAATATATTAATGGTCTTTATGTAACTGAATATCTTAATGATCTTATATCTTACGTATAATTTTTATTCATTTGTTATTCATTTTATTTTGATTTTAGAATGTTAACTGTTACATTTTTATCTCGCTATTTGCGGACAGTAAGACCCTATCTCAAAATTCAGTGGAAGCAAACCAGAATATGACAAATGATATTAAATAAATTGTCAAATAAAATTAAAAATCATATTATAAATAATACTTATTTATAATTATTATTTTGACGTACTCATTATCGATTGGTATACTGAAAACGAATGTTCTTGAAAAAGATTCTCATTTCTGATATTGAGGTGAATATAGATGAATAAGAAGAAAATAGGTTTACTTGTGATGGCGTACGGAACGCCAGAATCACTTGAGGATGTAGAGGCGTATTATACGCATATTCGTCATGGACGTAAACCATCTCAAGAAGCGCTTGATGATTTAGTGGGGCGTTATAAAGCGATTGGTGGTATTTCACCACTTGCGAAAATTACAAAGGAACAAGCTAGAAAATTAACAAATGAGTTAAATAAGAGTTTTTCAGAATTTGAATTTGTATGTTATTTGGGACTAAAACATATCGCTCCATTTATTGAAGATGCGGTGGAAGAGATGAAGCGGGATGGTATTGAGGAAGCAATTAGTATTGTGTTAGCACCTCATTATTCAACTTTTAGTATTAAAGCGTACAACGAGCGTGCCCAAAAGATTTCTGAGAACATAAATGGTCCTGTTATAGAGCCGATTGAGCAATGGTACGATGAACCGAAATTTATTGCGTATTGGGCAAACCAAATAAAAGAAACATTTACTAGAATTACAGACGGAGAGAAAGCTGTTGTAATTTTTTCAGCGCATAGTTTACCAGAGAAGATTATTGCAGCAGGAGACCCGTATGTGAAGCAACTACAGCATACGGCAGATTTAATTGCTGAAGCAGCAGGTATTCAAAATTATACAATTGGCTGGCAAAGTGCAGGAAATACACCAGATCCATGGATTGGACCAGATGTACAAGATGTAACGAAAGATTTATACGAAAAGCATGGTTATGAATCTTTTGTATACTGTCCTGTCGGGTTTGTGGCAGAACATTTAGAAGTGCTGTATGACAACGATTATGAATGTAAAGTTGTAACGGATGAACTAGGTGCATCCTATTTCAGACCAGCTATGCCGAATGCTCAAGACTTATTTATTGATTGTTTAGTAGAAATTGTTTCCAAAAAAGTGAATAAAATAATTGACAAAAAGTTAATTTTGAACAATAATTAAATTATAATAATTTTAAATAAGTAATTATTATTATGAAATAATAGGAGGTTCCTCTTGATGAATCCAAATAATCGCTTAACAACAAACCAAGGTGCTCCGGTAGGGGATAACCAAAATTCTCGTACAGCTGGTCGCCGTGGACCGGTATTATTAGAAGATTATCATTTAGTAGAAAAACTTGCTCATTTTGATCGTGAACGTATTCCAGAACGTGTTGTTCATGCGCGTGGCGCAGGTGCTCATGGTGTTTTCGTAACGAAAAATAGCATGAAAGCATATACGAAAGCAGCGTTTTTGCAAAACGAGGGAACAGAAACACCTGTATTCGTTCGTTTCTCAACGGTTATTCATGGGCAAGGTTCTCCGGAAACAGCTCGTGACCCACGTGGTTTCGCTGTAAAGTTTTATACAGAGGAAGGAAACTATGATATCGTTGGTAACCATTTACCAGTTTTCTTCATTCGTGATGCAATTAAATTCCCTGACATGGTGCACTCTTTAAAACCAGCACCAGATACAAATATTCAAACGCCAGATCGTTACTGGGATTTCATGACTTTGTCTCCAGAGTCTACACACATGATGACATGGGTATTCTCTGATTACGGTACGCCAGCAAACTATCGTCAAATGGAAGGTTTCGGTGTACATTCATTTAAATGGATTAGTGCAGAAGGTAAAATTGTTTATATTAAATATCATTGGAAACCACAGCAAGGTGTTCGTAACTTGAGTGCAAAAGAAGTAGAACAAGTACAAGGAAAAGACTTCAACCATGCAACTCGTGATTTATTTGATGCAATCGAGCGTGGAGATTATCCAAAATGGGATCTTCACGTACAGGTAATGCAACTTGATGAAATGGATTCTTTAGACTTTGATCCATTAGATCCAACAAAAGTATGGCCAGAAGATCGCTTTCCGTTAATAGAAGTCGGAACAATGACGTTAAATCGCAACCCACAAAACTTCTTTGCAGAAGTAGAGCAAGCTGCGTTTACTCCAAGTGCAACTGTACCTGGTATTGAACCGTCTGAAGATAAATTATTACAAGGACGTTTATTCTCTTATCCAGATACACAACGTTACCGTCTTGGTGCGAACTACTTACAAATCCCTGTGAACTGCCCATATGCAGCTGTTCGTAATCAACAACGTGATGGTGCAATGCAAATGAATCAACAACCATCAACAATTAACTACGAGCCAAGTCGTCATGCGGAAAATCCAGTTGAGGATCCAGCATACCGTGATTCAACTATGAAGCTTGAAGGTTATGTATCTCGTGAAAAAATCGATAAACCAAACGACTTCCAGCAAGCGGGTGAGCGTTACCGTTCATTCTCTAAAAAGGAACAAGATAACTTAATTGCCAACTTAACAAACGATTTAAAAGATGTGCATGAGCAAACAAAATTACTTGCAATCTGTAACTTCTTCCGTGCAGATCGTGATTACGGTATGCGCTTAGCAAAATCATTAAACGTTGATATTTCAGCGTATGTAGGAAATCCTAAGAAATAATAATATTCATGGTTCTATTTTATTCTCAAATTTTAATTGCTATATGTGTCTACTAATATAATGAATAAAAAGACGGCTGAATTTTCAGTCGTCTTTTCTTTTAAAATACTTATAAGAACTTTATTTTTTATTAGATTTTTTACTTTCTGAATTCGAATTTAAAAAGAGATGAATGAGAATATCGTGTATCGATTATATAAATCCATTTTGTTTTTTCGACATATAAATCGCTGCTATGAAGAAGAAAAGGGGATTTAAAATTATAGGTAGTGCACAAAGATCAATGACTGGAGAAGCCTCAGTCTATTCCCCTGAAATTCATGGTCTTCATGGATTAGGGTCAATCGTTCCGCCTTCAGACATAGCCTTCCGAAGGTCTGCTTTTTGGATACATGCTCTAATAAAACATAGACGATAAGTACCTGAGGTAACAAATAAAAAGGTTTATCTCGTATTAAAAAGAGATAAACCTTTTTCTATTATAAAAGTTATATACTTATAAAATGCATCACTTAGCCTCTTTTTGTATTGCCACCTCGCCTAGTGATTTCTCACTATATTCATAAGCCTTCTCCCCATGCATCGAAATATCGAGCCCCATTTGCTCTTCATGCTCATGCGCGCGAACGGGAAGGAAGAAACTAATTCCTTTAATAATGGCGTACGTCATCACGATTGTAAATGCATAAGTCGCTCCAATTGCAGCTAGCTGTTTCCAAAGGAGTGCGGCATTTCCATAAAAAAATCCATCAGCGCCGCCGCTATTTACAGAAGTGGTTGCAAATAGTCCTGTTGCAATGCCGCCCCATGTTCCGCCGATACCGTGACATCCAAATGCATCAAGTGCATCATCATAGCCAAGTTTATGTTTTAAAAAGAAGACAGCTCCGAAGCAAAGAACGCCTCCGATCGCTCCGATTAAAAGAGCGGAGAAAGGAGTGACGAATCCGCAAGCTGGTGTAATAGCAACGAGGCCTGATACAGCGCCGCAAGCCGCTCCCATTACAGTCGGTTTTGATTGGAAGAACCACTCTGCTAAGATCCATGTTAAGGCGGAAGCTGCGGCTGCGGTATTTGTATTAATGAATGCGGTCAGTGCTACATCGTTCAGTGTAAGGGCGCTACCGACGTTAAACCCGAACCATCCAAACCATAATAAGCCTGCGCCTAAAAGTGTAAAGGGGAGATGGTGAGGAGAAGATCCGTTTACGTCTTTTCGCTTGCCGAGGAAAATCGCTAATACAAGCCCAGCGACACCGGATGTGATATGGACAACGTTACCGCCAGCGAAATCTAATGCTCCGAGTTCGCGAAGCCATCCGCCAACGCCCCATACCCAATGGGCAACGGGATTATAAACGATTGTCGTCCAAATAAGGATGAAAATGAGAAAAGCAGAAAATCGCATTCTTTCAGCGAATGCTCCTGAAATGAGCGCTGGTGTTAAGATTGCAAACATAAGTTGAAACATCATAAATAAATTGTGAGGAATAGTAGCGGAGTAGTCTGCGTTTGGTGCGTAAGTTACGTTTTGCAAGCCGAACCAATCTAATGTACCAATGACGCCATTCCAATCTGGCCCGAATGATAAAGAATAACCGATAAAAATCCATTGAATGGAAACGATCGCCATCGCGCTATAGCTATGCATTGTAGTACTCAGTACATTTTTGCTACGAACCATTCCGCCGTAAAAAAGTGCCAAACCTGGCGTCATAATCATAACCATTACCGTCGCTAAAAATAAAAACACAGTATCTCCCATGTTCATTCTTTTCCCCTCCTATAATGTTATAAAATATTACATTCAATGTTATGTTTCATATCATATTCAATAATAAATAAAAAATCAACATGTTTTTCAGAAAATTTCAAATATCACGTGAGGAAACCTGACATGTCGTTTGTGTAAGTGCGGTTTGTTCAGAAAATTGATATACTATTCTTACAATTAAAAAGAAGTTGGGGGATATTATGTGAAGAAGATATGGAGAAGAGGAGTGTTGATTTGTTTTTGTATGGTATTTGCTTTCTTAGCGCCTATACATACATCAGCAGAAGAAAAAAGAGAGTGGCAAGATGAAGTAGTATATTCTATTATGGTTGACCGTTTTAATAATGGAGATGCAAAAAATGATAAACAGCTTGATGTAGGGAATTTAGAAAGATACCAAGGGGGAGATATACAAGGGATTGTAAAGCGAATTGATTACATAAAAGAGATGGGATTCACTACTATTATGCTTTCGCCGATTTTTAAAGGTGAAACGTATGATGGGTATGGTATGGTTGATTTGCAAAAAGTGAATGAATATTTTGGGTCAATGCAAGATGTGAAACAACTTGTGCAAGAAGCACATAAACGAGATATGAAAGTGGTGTTTCAATTTGTTGTAGAAAAAGAGCAAGAAACGCTTATTGATTCGATAAAATGGTGGATGAAAGAAGCAAACATAGATGGAAGTTATCTTATGCATAGTAAAGAAATATCACGTGCCTTTTTAAATACAGTAAAACAAAGTGTTCAAGGAATAAAAAAAGATTTCCTCGTTATGACTGATGAGGGAGAGGGTATACATAATGAGTACTATAAGCACATAACAGATGTCTTTACGAAAACGGATACACCTATTAAACCACTTTATGACGTTAGTTTAATCGAAAATGGTAAAGTAACAAGTAATTTTTTAGATAATCAAGGCACAAAGCGGTTTGTCAGAATCGCGAAAGAGAACGCATATTATCCGCCGACTCGTTTAAAACTTGCGCTTACTTATTTATATACAACACCAGGGATGCCGATTGTGTACTACGGAACGGAAATTGCGCTTGATGGCGGGGGAGTGCCAGATAATCGCCGCTTAATGGATTTTAAAACAGATGAAAAGTTTTTACAGTATGTAACGAGATTGGGAGAGATTCGTCAAAAATTCCCCTCTCTTCGCCGTGGGACGTTTGAGTTGTTATATGATAAGACTGGGATGAGTGTGCTAAAAAGGACGTATAAAGATGAAGTGACACTTGTTGCAATTAACAACACGAAAGAGACACAAAAAGTTTCACTTTCGGCAAATGAGATAGGAGAAAATCGGGAATTAAAGGGATTATTGGAAGATGAAATCATTAGAGAAGAAGATGGGAATTATTATCTCGTATTGAAGCGAGAAGAAGCAAATGTATATCAAGTTAGAGAAAAAACGGGGGTTAATTGGCTTTTTATCTCTTTACTAATTGGGGTAAATGTTTTGTTTATTGCTTTTTTAATCGCGGTAAAGAAAAAGAAGAAATAATAGGAGAGGGTAGGTTTTAGACTATATACAAGCCGTGGTTATGAAAATAAAAGGAGATTATGAAGAACACCTCCAATTGTTAGACACAGTTTAACAATTGGAGGTGCTTTTTAAGTTACAATCGAAGAGAAGTTAAAGGCTGTAAAACGTTATTTAAATGGTTCAGAGATTCGAAAAGACATCGCAGATTCTATTTAAGTAGCTCCTCCTGTTCTGCGGACATAGGTTCAACAGTATCAGTTTCATGGTGAAAAAGCTTTTTATGCTTTAGTATGTAAATGTAATTGCTGCCAATGAATACCCTTTTTGTGCATTATACGGTTCTATTTGATAAATTTGTTTTTTGGCTTATTCTTTATCTTACCTATTTACTAAACTATTACCACTTGCAAAATTGGATGGATTCTCCTGAATACAAAACTAATGTTCATTTATTTTAGTAGGTGTCTCTCATAGTTCCTAGGATAAAAAGACATACCTATAGTTTAATAACCTTTAATTTTGCAAGCGTTTTCATTTTTGAGAATCATTATAAGCTACATTTTCACGAAACATCTGTTAACATTATATAGGGCTATTAAGGTATCTTGAATATTAAGTATTAGCTACTACCTTCTATAAATTTTAATAATAAGCCTCTACTATTTGTAACTTATTTGTGTTTTACTTTCAATATGTAGAGTCCTAAAACAACAAATGATATTCCTATATATGATGTAATTGGAAATTTCCCTCCTGTTGATGGTAAGTAATATTGTTCTTGACTTACATGCTCTTTTTCTTCTGTGTACTCTTTATTTTGTATATCATCAGATTGTTTAGTGTTTTTATATGTATCATGTATTTTTGTAACTTGCAGCTCATTTTTTATTTTTTTATTCTTTATTTCTATTTTTGCTATTTCGCCGTTCTTTACTTCCATTCTCTGTATTGTAGGGTCCAGTACATAACCCTCTGGTGCCTGAATTTCCTTTATAATATATGTACCAATAGGAAGCTGATTTAATAGTGCAACTCCATCTTTAGTTGTAGTGATTTCTTTCCTAAAATCGCCATTTTCACTTGCAACCTCAAATACCGCTCCTTTTAAAGTTTCTCTATTCTCTCCTACCTTCGTAATTTTTAGAGATCCTAATGATTCCCATTGCACTGCTATATCAGTACTACTTTTTTCACTCATTCTTGGCAATAAAGCTGTGGTATTTTGAACCTTTTGTTTGCCATCAAAAATAACTGCTTGTAAACTTTGCAATTTTGTATGTACTCTTAGTTTGAAAGTTCCATTTGTCGATTTTTTTGGAATTAAAATTTTAAATTTTTCCTTTATAGAGAATTCATTCTTTTCTTCACCTTGTTCATTTAAAATTTTCACTCCTTCTGGTGCCTCCTCCAATTGAACGGAATATACTCCAGATAAGGCATTTGATTGAACCGTATATAATTTGGTTTCAAGATAGTCCCCATTTTGCTCTACTGTCTGTTTTTCATTAGGTATTATGTTTAAGTATGTTTCCTGTACTTCAGTACCTTTAGAAGCTTTGTCTATCAGCTGTTTTACAAGATTATATACCGGTTGGTTCTCTGGTTTTGAATCAGCAATTTCGATTTTTTTAGATGCAACCCAGATAGCTAATTGAGTTGCATAGTATGCTTCCTCTTTTGTAGAAACTCCCAGTTCAGCTGGTGTTTTTTGAGGATAGCCATAAAGTAAAACACGATATACAAAATCATTTTCTTTCCCGATTTCAGGAAGTTCCTCTCCGTTTGGTGAATTCAAATCAGGTGATAAACAATATGCAACATCTTTTGATGAAGTTTTTAAGAGATCTGCCTTTATTTTTACTTCAGCACCTTTGAATTTAATGTGATTCCAGTTAATTTGAAACTTTTCTTGATGTATTATCTCAGCTGCTGCTTGTGGAATAGAAACTCCTAGCAACATAATGATTAAACTTATAATTCCAAACCATTTTGTTAATACTTTGCGTTTCATTTCATTCCCACCATTCATTAAAGTTTTAGTAATAAATATGTACATGTTAATTTTTCTTACTTCGGATATTTCAGTTTGATTATTCCGAAAATTTAAATTAAAATAATGGTTATTTTAGAATCTTATAATGTCTGACAATATTTGTTGACTTATCTGAGCTATAACCTTTATTAAGATTACTATGTATTGGACTAACTTTCTTGATATAAATATTATTCTATACTATTAAAAATCTTTTCAAAAAAATGAGTTTTGAAAGGTGAAATCTAGCTATTTGAAAATAAACACAATTAATAATTCGTTTATTAGATGAACGTTTTTGGTATTCAATCCGCTCTTTAAAATTACCTTTATTTATTTTCTGAAAATTTAGCCATATTTTATGTTTATTATATTCAGAAAATAGATGGTTTGCAATCTGTTTTCGTATGCAATATTGCATACGAAGTTATTATATTTTTATGTTATAATTTATAATTTTATATATAAGGAATATCATGGGTAGAATAATGGATTTTATCATTTTAACCGTGAAGACCCCCTCCTCTAAACGAAGTGAAGGTGGGGGTAGTTCAATTAGTTAGAAGGTGAAACAGTTTTTTTCTGTAAAATAGAATTGATTAATGAGAATATTTGAAAAAAGTATAATCCTGATAAATTTCAATTATAGACAAAAGTAGATGGTTATCGATACGCTCGGTTCTGAGGGCTGAAGTCTGTCCAAATGCAGGCCTATCTCATCGTAGCCTGCCAAAATATGAAAAAATAGCGCTTCATCTGACCAAAAAGGGTTAGGTGAAGCGCTATTTTACGTGTGTTTATCATTTTTTATTATTTTTCTATTAACGATAGTTAATGAATTGTACGTCGATTGGTAAATCAGCGCTACGAACCGCTGCGATTACTGCTTGTAAGTCATCGCGGCTTTTTGCTGTTACGCGTACTTGATCATCTTGTACTTGTGTTTTCACTTTTAATTTTAACTCTTTAATAATGTTATTAATTTTCTTCGCGTTATCTTTATCGATACCTTGTTGCAGTGTTGCACGTTGACGTACTGTGTTACCAGTAGCGCTTTCTACTTTTCCGTAGTCTAAGTTTTTAATTGGTACTTCGCGTTTAACTAGTTTTGAAATAAGAACATCTTTTACTTGATCTAATTTAAATTCATCATCAGAAGTTAAAACGATTACTTCTTTTTCTAATTTAATATCACTCTTGCTTCCTTTAAAGTCATATCGATTTTGAATTTCTTTTAATGCGATGTTAATAGCATTTGTTACTTCTGGTAATTCTACTTTTGAAACGATGTCAAAAGAACTATCTTTTGCCATAGTAAGCACCTCCAAATTAAATTCCACCTCTTATTATAGTGAATTTTTGCGAGTTGGACAAATAAAGGAAAATTCGTGTTATAATGAAGCTTTCTTTGGAATGATAAAAATATACTTTATATATAGAAGGGAATTAAAATATATGTATTTGCAGCCAGGATCGATTGAACAGGTAACTGTTTTACGAGAAACGGAAATTGGATATATGGTTGGATTTGACGATGAGGATGGTTATGAAGAAGTATTTTTACATAAAAATGAAGTAGCGGGAGAAATTGAGGAAGGCGATACGATTGATGTATTTCTATATCTTGATCATCAAGAGCGAATTTCTGCGACAATGAAGACGCCGCTTATTACGATAAGTGATTGGAATTGGGTAAAAGTCGTAGAAGTAAAACCTGATTTAGGTGTGTTCGTTGATATCGGTGTTTCTAAGGATATCTTAATCCCAGCTGATGAGTTTCCAATTTATACACCAGTTTGGCCAGAAGAAGGCGATGAGTTATATTGTACATTAAAATTAACAAATCGTGGTCGTCTTATTGCTCTTCCGGCAAGAGATTCAGATATGCAGGAAATTATTGTAGAGGCAACGCCATCTATGCGTAATAAAAATGTGAACGGACGTGTATATCGCTCACTTCAAGTTGGTTCGTTTGTATTAACGGATGAACATTTCCGTGCCTTTTTACACCACACAGAAAGAAAAGAACAAGTTCGTATTGGTGAGCGTGTAACGGGCCGTATTATTGATGTGAAAGATGATGGTACGATTAATATTTCACTTCTTCCGCGTAAAGAAGAGGGAATGGAAGATGATGCTGCGGTGGTTTATGAGTACATGGAGAGCCGCGGAGGAGCAATGCCGTTTTGGGATAAGAGCCATCCAGAAGACATTAAAGAACGTTTTAATATGAGTAAAGCAGCGTTTAAACGTGCGCTTGGTAAGTTGATGAAAGAAGAAAAGGTTTATCAAGAAGAAGGTTGGACGTACTTCAAGAAATAAAAAAATCCGAACAGGCTCATGCTTGTTCGGATTTTCAGAGTGTTGGGAAACAGGAGTCAGCAGGCTCCTTTTTTTTGTCGTTATGTGTCGGAACGTCGATATATTCGAATTTGCTCCGATAAAGTGAAACTTTAATCAGTGGGGTTTTCTTCATCTCCCACTGATTATTAGCTCTCGCCAATCGGGCTTTTACGAGCAGTTGATTTCTCACTTATCTTTCTCGTTTTTCTCTGAATCTTGAGGTGAGAGTCTTACTGCCCGCTAATGCGGGGTGAAATTTCATTTACTATTTTTCTACCAGCCCACTCTGTTGCTAGATTTTTTATTGTTGCCCGGAAAGACGAGAGAATGTATCTTTCAAATCGCTATCTTTTACTTTAATATCAGCTTTCTTGAATTCGTCTAACAATATTTTCTGACCTGTAGTTTGATCTGCTAACAACTTTTCTTCCAGATTTTTACGAATGGAATCTTTTACTTCATCATATGGTTTTAATTCTTTTTTATCGGTAAGTTTAATAATGTGATAGCCTTGTGATGACTTGATAGGTTTGCTAATTTCACCGACATTTAATTTGTAAGCCGCTTCTTCAAATTCAGGTACCATTTTACCTGGACCGAAGTATCCAAGGTCTCCGCCATTTTCCTTTGAACCTGGGTCCTGTGACTGTTGTTTTGCTAACTCTTCGAATGAAGCACCTTCATCCAGTTGTTTCTTAATATCATTTGCCGTTTTTTCATCGTTTACTAAAATGTGGCTGGCTTTAATTTCAGGTTTATAGTTTGCTTTTACATCTTTATCTGTAATGCTTTTCTTAATGGCTTCGTTCATTGCTAATTTGAACCTAATTTGATTTTTAAAGTCATCTTCATCTTTTAGGCGGTTACTTTCTAATACCGTTTTGAATTGATCACCAAATTGATCTTTTGCTTTTTTGAATTCTTTATCGACTTCATCATCAGATACTTTATATTTTTTTGTCATGATATCTTGTGCCATCATTTCATATAGCATATCTTTTCCGTACCGTTCTTTTAACTGCTTGTCAAAATCACCTTTTGTAATGGTTGAAACTTTTGATGTTGCAATCGCCTCTGAGTTATCTTTTGGACCACAAGCAGACAGCATTAACGTTCCGAGCGCAGCTGTTGCTATCCATAATTGTTTTCTTTTCATCCTAACACCTCATCTAATTATGCTGTTATTATTGTAAAATAGAGAAGTGAACAAGAAGTGAATTTGAGATGTTTTTTGTGAAATAAAAAAGTACATCAACAATTATGTTGATGTACGAAATAATTAAAGATGATCTGTTTTTTTAGAGTATGCACGTTTTCCTTGCTGAATATTTTTTTGTTCTTGTTCATTTTTTTGTGTGCGCTTTGCATTATTATCGCGTGCTTTTTTGTCATTATCGCTTGTATGCGGCATACATATCAACTCCATTTCTAAACAGTTGTACGTTTATCATTTCCGTTTTCGTAAAGACTATGTATACGAGTAGTGGTGAACCTATTATGTATAAAGGTGGATGGGGTATGGACTTAAAATTAAATTATGCCGAATTAACGAAAAAACTAATTGTTGTTATCATCGCAGGTTTATTAAATGCAATTGGAATGAACTTGTTCTTAACGCCAGCAAAAGTATATGCGAGCGGTTTCGCGGGATTATCTCAATTGCTTTCGCAAGTGTTAGGCGATTTTGCATCGATTCACATATCGACGGGAGTACTTTTTGCTTTATTTAATATTCCGGTCGTTATTTTAGCATGGAAAAAGGTCGGAAAAGCGTTTACGTTATTTAGTTTTTTATGTGTTGTATTTATGACACTGTTTTTAGAAATTATACCAGTGAAGGCTGTTTCAAATGATATTATATTGAATGCTATTTTTGGTGGTCTCATTTCAGCGATAGGGGTAGGAATTGCCTTAAAATGGGGAGCTTCCACAGGTGGTTTAGATATTATTGCAATGATTTTGTCAAAAATAAAAGATAAGCCTGTCGGAACATATTTCTTTTTCTTTAATGCAATCATCATTATTGCAGCTGGCTATTTGTACGGATGGGAAAAAGCGTTATACACGTTAGTGACACTATATGTATCATCGAGGATTATTGATGCAATTCATACTCGTCATGTGAAAATTACAGCATTTATCGTTACGAAAAATGGTAAAGATGTACGAAAAGCGATTCAAGCACGTTTAGTACGCGGTATTACAACTATACCAGCGACAGGGGCATATACAAATGAAAATAAAGAAATGCTAATGATTGTGATTACCCGTTACGAGCTATATGAACTAGAGAGAATTATTAGACAGGTAGATCCTGGCGCATTTACAAATGTCATTCAAACGGTCGGTATATTTGGGTTGTTTCGGAAAGATTAAAGAGGACCGGGAATCGGTCCTCTTGTTTTAATGTGTGTTAGTAATGTTTTGCAGTTGCTGTTGCATCTCACGCAGTTGTACCTTTTCAGCAGTTGAAGAATTGGCATAAGCGGATTGCAAAGCATTTTTGGCTCTATAAACGAGTTCCCGCTGTTCTGTGCCGCTTGAACAAGAAACGGCGCCTGCAACAGCATCTCGTGCTTGCTGAAATAATAAGTTACCCATTTAAACCCCTCCGAGAGAAGAGTTGTTTCGTTCTTTTTCTGCATCAGCTAATGTACCGCGGTACGGGAATCTTTCAGCATGCTTCATAACAGCATCGGCCCCTTGTTGGGTGAAGCGTTTTGATTTGTTCTTTTTACCCATTCGTAATTCCCCCTTTTTTAGCAGAAAACAACTGACACATCGCTGTGTCTAGTTATAGTATGAGCGTTTTGAGCCAAACTATAAGTAGGGAATTTTTAGATTACAATCCAAGAACCTCTTCTAAATAAAGAGCAATTCCATCTTCTTCGTTTGTTAATGTCGTATGATTCGCTAATGTTTTTAATTCAGGAATGGCATTACCCATGGCGATGCCGTGACCTGCAAACTCAATCATCTCAAAATCATTGTCTTCGTCACCGAACGCAATAATTCGTTCTTGTGGAATGTTATAATAGCTAGAAACTTTTTGAAGTCCAATCGCTTTATTGAGGCCGCTTTTCACAATTTCAATAATCGGCCAAGGAGCACCCCATTTTCGATGATCAATCACTTCTGCATGCATATCTGTTAAATGCTTACGAATAGCTGTTGATTGCTCATCCAGTGCATCGATTAATAAGCATGTTGGATGATCTTGCAAAATGTTTAGTAAGTCTCCTGTGAAAATATTTGGAGAGCCAAATTCAAAGATATGCTTTTTATCCTCATCAATTTCGCGAACATATACATCGTCAATTACTTCGGCATAAATGTTTTTAACGCCAAAATCAAAGCAAGCCCGAACGATTTCTTGTGCAGTAGAAAGCTCAAGGGGGGAATGGTGCGTTCCCCAATTTGTATCAAGCGGGTGATGAACATAAGCGCCGTTAAAGTTAACGATAGGTGTATTCAAACCAAGTTCTTTATAATAAGCGTGACTAGCGCGAAATGGACGTCCTGTTGAAATGACAACAACATGTCCTTGTTCTTTTGCTTTTTCAATTGTTTGCTTTGTTCGTGCGGAAATAATTTTATTGTCTGTAAGTAAAGTGCCATCTAAATCTAATGCGATTAAATGTTGTTTTTTCATGTTTTCACCTCTTATGAAAAATTTTTTGTTTCTATCTGTATTTCCGTTTTAAGATGCAGAAATAAGAGGTTGGAAAGTGTATAGATAAAGTGGAACTTCCATCAGCGGGGGTCTCCATCCCCCGTTAATGCGGGAGAAACAACCATGAATGGAAGTTTCATTATATATTCATCTTACGTCGCGAAACATGTTAGTGTCCACTATTTCCTACCCAAAATCAGAAAAGTCAATGATTTTTTTGAAAGTTCAAATAATGTTTCTTTCATTTTGTACAATTTGTGAAAAGGGTTACATTACGGGCGCAGCAAGACATATAATGAACATGTAATCTTCTCGTATATGTTTGACTCTCCTTTGGAACTGGCCTAGAATAGGTCGGTTTCTTTTTTTTCAACAAGTGATGCTTGTTCTCCTGCTTTATCATGTAAAGTCATACATATGAACAGTAATAAAAAATATGACTCGTTTCCTAAACATAACAGAAAGGCTTTCTCAAAAATGGATATACTAACGGTGTAAAGATGTCATGGAAGGAGAATGAAAATGGGACAAAATCATAGGTTTCGTTCTGGACAGAAAGCACCAAATGATGGGATTTATGTAGAAATTGGTGAAACAGGAAGTATGGTTAAAGATCCACAACTGGTAAAATTAACTGCTGGTCAAAGGTTTCCTGAGAATTCGAATCAGAACCGCCAGTGGACATATAAAAGAAAGCCGTAAGAGAAGCCGCAATTTATATTGCGGCTTTTGTGATTGAAGAGCAGAGGTATACATACTATTTTTGGGAAACAAAGTTCAAATTTCATAATCAAATTCATTGTATAAAAAAGACAATTGGCGTATAATTAAATTAAAGGTCAAATAAAGTCAAAAAATCAAAAAAGGTCAAACATCAAGAGGATTCCAATGTTTGGAGGTTTATGAAGATGGACTTAAATCAAATGACGACGAAAACACAAGAAGCAATTATGAGTGCTCAATCTTTAGCGGTATCTCATCATCATCAAGAAGTTGATACTGTTCATCTATTACTTGCATTATTACAGCAGCAAGATGGATTAGCAGTGCGTATTTTTCAAAAAATGAATGTCAATATAGAACAATTAACGAAAGAAGTAGAAAGATTGCTTCAAAAGAAACCATCTGTTACAGGAAGTGGTGTAGAAGCTGGCAAAGTGTATGTGACAAATGCTTTAGGGCAATTACTCGTTAAAGCAGAGGCAGAGGCAAAAAAACTGCAAGATGAATATATTTCAGTGGAACATGTATTGCTCGCATTTTGCGAGGAAAAAGGTGATATGAATCACTTGTTCACAGCATTTCACATTACGAAGGATACATTATTACAGTCTTTAATGGAAGTTCGGGGGAATCAGAGAGTGACTAGTCAAAATCCAGAAGTAACATATGAAGCGTTAGAAAAGTATGGCCGTGATTTAGTGGCAGAAGTAAGACAAGGGAAAATTGATCCTGTCATTGGTCGTGATAGCGAAATTCGCCGGGTTATCCGCATTCTTTCTCGTAAAACAAAAAACAACCCTGTTTTAATTGGTGAACCAGGCGTTGGGAAAACAGCAATTGTTGAAGGATTGGCACAACGAATTGTGCGAAAAGATGTACCAGAAGGATTAAAAGATAGAACAATCTTTGCGTTAGATATGAGCGCGCTTGTGGCGGGTGCAAAGTTCCGTGGTGAGTTTGAAGAACGTTTGCAAGCTGTGTTAAATGAAATCAAAAAAAGTGAAGGGCGTATTCTTTTATTCATTGATGAGCTCCATACAATTGTTGGTGCTGGTAAAACAGAAGGGGCGATGGATGCAGGGAATATGTTAAAACCAATGCTTGCACGCGGTGAACTTCATTGTATTGGAGCGACTACTTTAGATGAATATCGAAAATATATTGAGAAAGATCCAGCGCTAGAACGTCGTTTTCAACAAGTGTTAGCGGAAGAGCCAACGGTAGAAGATACAATTTCTATTTTACGTGGTTTAAAAGAGCGCTTTGAAATTTATCATGGTGTAAATATTCATGACCGTGCGATTGTAGCGGCGTCTGTATTGTCTGATCGATATATATCTGATCGCTTTTTACCAGATAAAGCGATTGACCTTGTTGATGAAGCGTGCGCAACAATTCGAACAGAAATTGATTCTATGCCAACAGAATTGGATGAAGTAACGCGCCGCATTATGCAGCTGGAAATTGAAGAAGCTGCTTTAGGAAAAGAAACGGATCGTGGTAGTCAAGAGCGACTAAAAACATTGCAACGTGAACTATCTGATTTAAAAGAAGTTGCAAATGGAATGCGAGCGCAATGGCAAAAAGAAAAAGAAGAAATCCATAAAGTTCGTGACTTAAGGGAACACCTTGAACGTTTACGTCGTGAATTAGAAGAAGCAGAAGGGAATTACGACTTAAATAAAGCAGCAGAGCTTCGTCATGGTAAAATTCCAGCAGTGGAAAAAGAATTAAGAGAGGCGGAAGAAACGGGAGCGCATAACGAACAAGAGAACCGTTTGCTTCGTGAAGAAGTAAGTGAAGAAGAAATTGCAAATATCGTTTCACGTTGGACTGGCATACCAGTTGCAAAGCTTGTAGAAGGTGAACGTGAAAAACTGCTACGCTTAGAGCAAATTTTATCAGAACGTGTTATTGGGCAAGAGGAAGCAGTTAGTCTTGTGGCGGATGCAGTTCTTCGTGCTCGCGCTGGTATTAAAGATCCAAATCGTCCAATCGGTTCATTCATTTTCTTAGGACCAACAGGCGTTGGGAAAACAGAACTTGCGAAAACATTAGCACAATCTTTATTTGATAGTGAAGAGCAAATCATTCGCATTGATATGTCCGAGTATATGGAGAAACATGCTGTGTCTCGCTTGATTGGAGCTCCTCCTGGATATGTAGGATATGAGGAAGGTGGACAATTAACAGAAGCCGTACGCCGTAAACCATATTCCGTTATTTTATTAGATGAAATTGAAAAAGCACATCCAGAAGTATTCAACATTTTATTACAAATGTTAGATGATGGGCGTATTACGGATTCACAAGGACGAACAGTGGATTTCAAAAATACAGTGATTATTATGACATCAAATATTGGTTCAGGGCATTTATTAGAAGGGTTACAAGAAGATGGTACAATTAAAGAGGAAGCAAGAGATCTTGTTATGGGGCAGCTTAGAGGACATTTTCGTCCAGAGTTTTTAAATCGTGTGGATGAAATTATTTTATTTAAACCACTTACAACAAATGAGATCAAAGGAATCGTTGATAAAATTGTAAAAGAGTTACAAGGGCGTTTAATAGATCGTCATATTACAGTGGAATTAACAGAAGTAGCAAAAGAGTTTGTTGTGGAATCTGGGTTCGATCCGATGTATGGAGCGCGTCCATTAAAACGATATGTACAGCGTCAAGTTGAAACAAAGTTAGCACGGGAATTGATTGCGGGAACAATTACTGATAATAGTCATGTAGTTGTTGATGTGGAAAATAACGAACTAGTTGTTCATGTCCAATAAAAAAAGAGTCCGGAGATTGAATCCGGGCTCTTTCTTTATTAGTGTTGTTCTACTGGTTCGTTTGGAATTGCTGCTGCAATTGCCATTACAAGCACAGCAAGAACAACTGAGAAAATAGACGCTTGTTGGAAATCGTATACACCGCCGGTCATAGAGCTAATTACATAGCTCATCATATGTACAAGCAGGAACGACCAAATAAAGGCCCAAATTACACGCATCTTTTCACACCCCTATTCGTTCAATCTGTCCTTATTGTAACACAATTGAAAAAAGAATATAGAAAAAATATTTGTAGATTTTTCAAAGCAAAATTGTATTCCTTTCATACATTATAAAGGAGTAGTTTTTATGTTTAGAAAATAAGGCGGGAGAATGATGAGTGTTACGGAACGTTTTTTTTACTTAGAACAAGAACCATGTGTGATTTATTTGCCAGAGAAGCCCAATGGATTTGGTGTCATGCTTCTTGGTGATTACAATTATTTTATTGAGAATGGTACAAGTTTATGGACGCAGCATGCGGGGCGCGCTCATTTTTTAAATGGGCTGATAGAAAATGGATATACCGTTTTTTCATCTAATTTATACGGGAGACATTGGGGGAATGATCAATCGGTTCGTTTAGCGAAGCGTTTGTATCATGTTGTTATGAAAAAAGAAACACTAAACGAACAAATTCATATCATTGCAGATGGAATGGGGGCTCTTGTGGCTCTTGAAATGATGAATCGATACCCAGAATGTATTCGATCTGTAGTGATGCTTACTCCATGCCTAGATTTGCCTGCACATGTGGAATTTGAAAAAGAGCATAAATTTTTCTATAAAAGGTTAGTGAGAGAGTTATTGCTTGCGTATGATGTGAAGGAAGCTCAGTTAGAAGCGGAAATTGCTAAGAAGTCTTTTTCTTATTTACCTTCTTGTGTGCCTGTAAAAATATTTGTATCCACACAAGAACAAAAAGCGCGCAAGCAATTGTTACGTGAATATGAAAAAAAGCGGATAAATAAAAATTGTGAGACCTCACTATCGTTTCATTTGCAACATGTAAAATATAAGATGGTTCAACATACATGTCATTTCTTTAAAAAATATGAAGAAGATTTATGAAGCTCCAATATACATAAATGAGGAGCTATTTGTTTAGAGGGAGAAAGGGTTGGTGACATGAAGCGCGTACTAATTATAGGAGCACTTTCGTTTGTAGGCTATCATCTTGTAAATAAAATGCTTGCGGAAGAAGTAGAAGTATATGGCCTTGATTTTGCTGATCTGGAAAGTATGTCAAAAGTAAGTGAAGAAAAGTTATTTCTAATTGGGCGGAATGATTTGTTTATGTATTCGTCTATAAGAGATGAGAGCGGATGGAAGACAGTAGAAACCGATCAATTTGATGCGGCTTACTTTTGTTTATGTGAACCGAACAGGCAAAGCGGATTTCGAAATGAACGAATCATTTTACAATATTTAAAGCGCGTCATTCATATGTGCGAAAGAAAACAACTGAAGCTAAATGTACTTTCTTCTATTGAAATAGCAAATGTGCAAGATCAATCTGAAAATAAACGATTATTTATGAAAGTAGAGGAAGAAGTGGAGAAGGGGAATATTCGTTATAGTATACTTCGTGTTCCAACTTTATATGGCCCATGGCAGCCTTCCTTTATGACGTACCACAGGCTTATTCTTTCTGAACTTATGGAAAAGGAATATGAGCTTCTTCAAAATGAAAATGGAGAGGACCTTCTTTATGTAGAAGATGTGTGTGAATATTTATGGGAAAAAGGTAAAACCATAGAAAATTTAGGTGTATATAATATGATCAGTGGTAAAGAAAATCTATGGGAAAAAGGAATTATCCTTTTAAATGCCGAGCATAAAGTGAAAAAAACTGTTAAAGAAGTAAAAGGAGAAGAGATAAAGAGTGTTTGTATTGTGAAAAACACGCCGTTAGAATTCGGTTTAAATAAGCAATTGACACATTTAAAACGATATAAAGAGTTATACGAAGAACATAACATATGTTAAACTATACAAATATAAATTGAAAAACCGATATAAAACCTTTTTTTAGGTGGGAGAGAGTATCCGCCCATGCATAGAAGCGGTCAGGTCCTTTTTTGGCCCCATGCCAAGTGAAAACAAAAGGAGAAAACGAGTGAAAATCTCCGTTTATTTTCATAGCCGTGGTTTGTATGTTGGAAAATCAATATAAATACAAATTGAAAAACCGATATAAAACCTTTCTTTTTTAGGTGGGAGAGAGTATCCGCCCATGCATAGAAGCCATACCCCATACCAAAAGTTAAAAACAAAGAGAGAACACGAGTGCAAGTCACCTTTTGTTTTTGTAGCACCGACTTATATGTTGAAAAATCAAAAGGAATTTATATAGTGTAGAAGTAAGGAGATTAGTGCTCCTTTTATGGAAAGGATGAAGAAATATGAATGAAAAAAATATGCAGTTTTTACAAATCGCTATGAAACACCTGCCGGAAGCAAAGGCCATTTTGGATGATAATGGGATTGCACTTGATATGGAAAAAGCGCAGCCAGTACTAGAGTTGTTAATGAAAGTAATGAACGAAGCATATGAGCTTGGAAAAGCGGGAAAATAAGGTGAACTAGACAAAAACCCTTTTTTTGGAGGAAGAGAGCATCTAGCCATGCATAGAAACGGTCAGAGCCTTTTTCTGCCCCACGCCAAGTAAAAGCAGATACGGAAGTATTTTTGTCATTTTAACCGAGAAGGCTCCCTCTTCTAAGCAAAGTGAAGGAGGGGGGAGTTCAATTGGAAAAGAGCGGGATATATAGGTAGTTTGCTTTTGGTTCTACTATGAGATAAGGTCGACAATATGTCGGCTTTATTTTTTTACTTAGAAATATATTCTAGACAAATAAACATTTATGTTTTAGAATTAGTACCAAGTCATAATAATTGATATAAAACGGAGGGCTGCGATGTGAACGTAGGCATTTTAGGGATCGGAAGATATGTGCCAGAAAAAGTAGTCACAAATCACGACTTAGAGAAAATCATGGATACATCTGATGAGTGGATTCGTACGAGAACGGGAATTGCAGAGAGACGCATTGCCGATGATACAATAGATACTTCATATATGGCGGTAGAAGCTGCCAAGAAAGCTATTGAAAATGCAGGGATTAGTGGAGAAGAAATTGACCTTATTTTAGTTGCAACAGTAACGCCAGATCGCTCTTTTCCAGCCGTTGCTTGTGTAATTCAAGAACAAATTGGTGCGAAACATGCAGCAGCAATGGATTTAGGTGCAGCATGTGCGGGCTTTATGTACGGAATGATTACAGCGCAGCAATTTATTCAAACTGGAACTTATAAAAACGTATTAGTAGTTGGTAGTGATAAATTATCTAAAATTGTAGATTGGAACGACCGCAATACGGCAGTGTTATTTGGAGACGGAGCAGGTGCTGTTGTAATGGGAGCTGTTTCAGAAGGAAACGGTATCCTTTCATTTGAATTAGGCGCAGATGGAAGTGGTGGCAAGCACCTTTATCAAGATGAATATGTTATGATGAATGGCAGAGAAGTCTTTAAATTCGCTGTTCGTCAACTTGGTGATTCTTGTCTTCGTGTTGTAGAAAAAGCAGGTCTTACGAAAGAAGATGTGGACTTTTTAGTTCCGCATCAAGCAAATATTCGTATTATGGAATCGGCAAGGGAACGATTAGGTTTGCCACAAGAAAAAATGAGTACAACAATTGAAAAGTTTGGGAATACGTCAGCTTCTTCAATTCCAATTGCGATGGTAGAGGAATTGCAAAATGGACGTATTCAAGACGGTGATTTAATTATATTAGTCGGCTTTGGTGGCGGATTAACATGGGGAGCAGTCGCTCTTCGTTGGGGCAAATAAGGACTGAGAGAAAAAAAGGAGTGTATTTTGTATGGAAAAGAAGCGTGTCGTAATTACAGGACTAGGAGCTGTTACGCCGATCGGAACAGATGTAGAAACAGCTTGGGAAAACATTAAAAATGGTGTATCTGGAATCGGACGGCTTACACGCTTAGATCCGGAACAATTTCCAGCAAAAGTAGCAGCGGAAATTAACGACTTTGAAGCTGAAAAATATATTGAGAAAAAAGAAGCGCGCCGTATGGATCGCTTCACACAATATGCGGTAGCAGCAGCGAAAATGGCAGTTGAAGATGCAAAGTTGGACATTACAGAAGAAAATGCACCGCGTATTGGTGTATGGATAGGTTCTGGTATTGGTGGCATGGAAACGTATGAAGAGCAATTTAAAATCTTTACGGAAAAAGGCCCGCGCCGTGTAAGTCCATTTTTGATACCAATGATGATTCCTGATATGGCTGCGGGCCAAGTCTCAATTGCTACAGGTGCAAAAGGAATTAATACTTGTTCTGTGACAGCTTGTGCATCTGGGGCAAACTCAATTGGTGACGCATTTAAAGTCATTCAGCGCGGTGATGCAGATGCAATGATTACAGGCGGTGCAGAGGCGCCGTTAACAAGTATGGCATTTGCAGGATTTAGTTCAGCGAAAGCATTAACATTTAATGAGGATCCAGCAACTGCTTGTCGTCCATTTGATAAAAATCGTAGTGGATTTGTAATGGGAGAAGGAGCTGGTATTCTTATACTAGAAGAGTTGGAGCATGCGTTAGCACGAGGTGCACGTATTTATGCTGAACTTGTCGGATATGGTGCAACAGGTGATGCGTTCCATATTACAATGCCTGCTCCTGGCGGTGAGGGCGGTGTTCGTGCGATACGTCAAGCATTAGCAGATGCCGGTCTTCAGCCTGAGGATATCGATTATATTAATGCGCATGGTACAAGTACAGATGCGAATGAGAAATACGAAACGATGGCAATTAAAGAAGCATTTGGTGAACATGCATATAAAGTAGCGATTAGCTCTACAAAATCAATGACTGGTCATTTATTAGGAGCAGCTGGCGCTGTTGAGGCGATTTTCTCTGTTAAATCTATTACAGATGGAGTGATTCCGCCAACAATTAACTATGAAACACCAGATCCAGAATGTGATTTAGATTACGTACCAAACAAAGCGAGACATCAAGAAGTACGCACTGTTTTAAGTAACTCATTAGGGTTCGGTGGTCATAACGCAGTGTTAGTATTTAAAGCTTATAAATAATGTAGTAAAA
>NZ_CM000745.1:1016960-1038039 GCF_000161455.1 Bacillus pseudomycoides DSM 12442 | reverse complement strand
ACGACGTTTCAATATAATCAACATTTTTGTAATATATTTGTAATATTTTTTATTTAACCGAAATAAAAAACGAATTAAAATTAATTTTTATTACCTTTTTGTTATATTTTTATTTTAATAAATTTTCAAATTAGTTATTTCTTTGAGACATTAAGAATAGATGAAGGTCCTATATTCTGGAAATGTATATTCAAGTTAAATAGCGAAAAAAAGCGGCTCACAATGATTGTGAGCCGCTTTTTACTATTCTTTAATATTTACCCCATACTCCTTAAACCACACATGAATTTGTGCCAAATGTGCCAATAGTTGTGGCCCGGTCATCAACTGACCAAACCATGGCGTTTGAAACGCACTACCACCTGATTGAATCAACCCTTGTAATTGTTCTTTATCAAACAACTCATGCAAAATTGAGTTTTTATCCGTTAACAGATTCTGTAACCACACTGTTACTGCTTCCGTGTAGTGCGGATTGTGCGTTTTTGGATACGGACTTTTCTTTCTGTATAATATATCATTTGGTAATACACCTTCTAACGCTTTACGTAATAGACCTTTTTCGCGATTTTTATACATTTTCATTTCCCAAGGAATATTCCACGCATATTCGACCAGACGATGATCCGCAAAAGGAACACGTACTTCTAGGCTCGCTCCCATACTCATGCGATCCTTTCTGTCTAATAATGTCGTCATAAACCAAACCATATTCAAATAAAATAATTGTCGTCTTTTTGCTTCAATTGTACTTTCTCCTTCTAAAATCGGCACTTCCTGTATAGATTCTTCGTAGCGTCGTTGTACATATTCTTGCAGTTTTAATTTATCACGCCATTCTTTTTTCAGGAGTTGTTCGCGTGCCTCTGTAGAGCGCATCCAAGGGAATGCACTTGATTGCAAATCATCTTCCCGGTAAAACCATGGATAACCTCCAAAGATTTCATCTGCACATTCGCCCGACAAACCGACGACAAAATCTTGTTTAATTTCTCGGCAAAACCATAATAATGAAGAATCGATATCTGCCATACCAGGTAAATCGCGAACGAGTACTGCTTCTGTTAAATACTCCGCTAACTGTTCATTGGAAATCACACAGCGGTGATGAATTGTACCAAATGTTTCTGTCATCAAATCAATAAATGGTGCATCCGAATTTGGTTGAAAAGCATTTGCTTTAAAATATTTTTCATTATCTTCATAATCAATCGAATACGTATGCAACTTCCCTTTTCCTTCTCTTTCATATGCCATTGCCGCAAACGCTGTAATGGCACTTGAATCTACCCCACCCGACAAAAATGTACATAACGGTACATCTGAAACCAATTGTCTTGTAATTGCATCCTTAAGCAGAAAACGTACTTGTTCTACTGTTTCTTCAAATGAATGTTCATGTTTTTTACTCTCAACATTCCAATAGCGCCATATACATAAACCATCTTTTGAAAAAGTAAGAACATGACCTGGACGTAGCTCTTGAATTCCTGCATAAATACCATGTCCAGGTGTTCGAGACGGTCCTAATCCAAATATTTCTGATAGTCCCTCTGTCGTAACTTCTGTCTTTACATCTGGATGAGCTAAAATAGCTTTTAATTCTGAAGCAAACAATAATCTTCCGTTTTCATATTTATAAAATAATGGTTTCACACCTAATCGATCCCGTGCAATAAACACTTGTTCTTTTTTCTCATCCCAAACCGCAAAAGCATATATTCCATTTAAATGATTCACACATTCTTCTTTCCATTCGATATAAGACGCTAATAATACTTCCGTATCAGAATGCCCTTTAAATCTATAACCTCTTTGCATTAATTCTTTGCGAATATCTTCTGTATTATAAAGTTCCCCATTATAACAAATTGTGTAATACTCTTCTTCTTTCATACATGTACATGTCATCGGCTGTTTCCCACCTTCAGGATCAACCACAATTAAACGTTTATGCCCAAAAGCAACATGCCTTTTGATCCAGACATTCGTATCATCTGGACCGCGCTTTGCAAGTGTTTCTGCCATCTTCGTAACCGTTTCTCTTTCACCTTCTAACAACCGCTTATAATCAATCCATCCTGTAATCCCGCACATATAAATCATCCTTCCTATCCTATATCCGTATAACTTTACTCCGTTCAAAACCCACATAGAACCAAAAAGGCTGAACTGAAACGTCTGCACGTAAAAGCCTAATTGATGAGGGCTAACGATCCAGACGGAATTTCTCCGCCGGATAAAAAATTCACTGTTTGAAGCATGTTTTTATTCTATGCCCACCTTTCTTTAGGTGTTCCATAGTTATAAAGAATGCCTGAACTGTCCATAACAGGAATAACTACTTCTATAAAAGGAGAAATCACGAATGAAACAACGCAAACATATTTTGTATAATCAACCGCGTGCTCATACAATTGGGAATGTGGAATATATAAACAATGAATGGATATTCTTTGATGATGAAAATGATGAAGCATTTTTGCTTGAGGATATTATTGAAGATGGATTTGAAGTTTTATATAACAACAATTGGCTACCGGCAAGATTCTACGAACAAAACATATTACAAATTGCAAATGAACATCATCCATTGCAAAATGGTGAAATGATACGAATTCGTAAAAAATTACTACTCAGTTATCATGAATGGTTAGAAGAACTATCCGATTCCGCTTTTGCGTTATTTGCAGAAACATTGCAGTCCTTCAATTATTCTTTATATGACTGTATATATTGTCATAATTTCCTATCGTTTCAGCCGAAAGAAGGGCCTTGCGAAGGTGTAAACCTGCTATTATTTGATAACGAAGAAATGATTTGCTCGTTGCACCATCATTACGTTCGGTATTCCACTTGTAATAAGAATATATTTCAATTTACAAAAACAAACGGGGAACAACTACATATAGAATCTACGTGAATACAATAGCTATATCTCGTCTCTATCTTTCCCGTAATCAAACCTCATAAATGTATTTCATTTCATATAAGTTCAAATTTGACAAACCATTAAACAAAAACCATCTTATTCTCCTTTACAGAAAAATAAGATGGTTTTATTTTACGCAAATGGTGAAAATCCCATCGGTAATCGTAATCCAAGATATAGTACAATAACAAGCGCAATAATAAATTGAACCCAAAACGCCCCTGCTGGTTTCTTCTTACTTGTTTTCACAAGAATCATTTCCATTGCAGCAATAACCCAAACACCAACTAACATTTTTAGGCCATACCACATATGCATGTTCCCTGTTGCTGTTTTCATAATGCTTTGATACAGTAAGAAACCCGTTACAATGATGATGATATACACAAGACGAAGCCCCATATGTACGCCTTTACCTTTTCTTCCTGCCGTATACATAGAATACGCCACAAAGAATAAAATAAGCCCTAGTGCCCACGCTGTAATATGCATGTGTGTTGTCACGATATCCCAACCTCCTCTTTTCACACTTTTTCACTTTATATGATACCATGTCCACTTCTTTTCAGGAAATATTTCGCTTTTTTACATTTAAATGATATAATATTTAGAGTATTTATAAACTTCTTGTAATAACAAAAGGGGGAACAATCATGATTCAAACAAAAGATATTATCGAACTAACAGACACATATGGAGCTCACAACTATCATCCGCTACCAATCGTAATTTCGAAAGCAGAAGGAGTTTGGGTAGAAGATCCTGAAGGAAACCGCTACATGGACTTACTTAGTGCATATTCTGCGGTAAACCAAGGACACCGTCATCCGAAAATTATTGACGCTTTAATTGAACAAGCAAACCGTGTTACGTTAACTTCACGTGCCTTCCATAGTGATCAATTAGGTCCTTGGTACGAAAAAGTAGCGGAATTAACAAATAAAAATATGGTACTTCCAATGAATACAGGTGCGGAAGCTGTTGAAACCGCAATCAAAACAGCACGTCGCTGGGCATATGATGTGAAAAAGGTAGAAGAAAATAGAGCTGAAATTATCGTTTGTGAAGATAACTTCCATGGTCGTACAATGGGGGCAGTTTCCATGTCATCCAATGAAGAATACAAACGTGGCTTCGGACCAATGCTTCCTGGCATCATTGTGATTCCTTACGGTGATTTAGAAGCATTAAAAGCTGCAATTACACCAAATACAGCTGCATTTATTTTAGAACCAATTCAAGGAGAAGCAGGAATTAACATTCCACCAGCTGGATTCCTAAAAGAAGCATACGATGTATGTAAAAAAGAAAACGTTTTATTTGTAGCTGACGAAATTCAAACTGGTTTAGGTCGTACTGGTAAACTATTTGCATGTGATTGGGACAACGTAATTCCTGACATGTACATACTTGGTAAAGCACTTGGCGGCGGCGTATTCCCAATTTCTTGCGTTGCAGCAAATCGCGATATTTTAGGCGTATTCGAACCAGGTTCTCACGGCTCTACATTCGGTGGTAATCCACTTGCATGTGCTGTTTCTATTGCGGCTCTTGACGTATTATTAGATGAGAAATTAACAGAGCGTTCTCTTCAATTAGGTGAAAAATTAGTAGGACAATTAAAAGAAATTGATAATCCTATGATCACAGAAATCCGTGGTAAAGGATTATTTATCGGAATCGAATTGAACGAGCCTGCTCGTCCATATTGCGAAAAATTAAAAGAAGCGGGTTTATTATGTAAAGAAACACATGAAAATGTAATTCGTATCGCACCACCTCTTGTTATTTCTGAGGAAGACCTAGAGTGGGCATTCCAAAAAATTAAAGCGGTATTATCTTAATCAAAACAAGCTGCCTCTTACGAGGCAGCTTGTTTCATGAAACAATCATTTTTGAGAAAAGTAATATCCCAACGATAACCGGAAATAGAAGCAACACACCTGCTATACAGGAGACAATCACATGTTTCAATTCCCACCAATCATTTCTTATCCCTTTCCGAAACCAAAACAATGAAAAAGGTATAATGAATATCACTGCCGTTACCAATCCTGGAACATATCTTTCTGTCAAAATTGCCCCAGTGATATGAAACAACCCATTCATAAAAATCATCGCTTGTATAACGAGCAATATATAAAGCGTGACTTTCTTTTTAAATATAGAATGAATACACACAAGCAGAAAGACAATGCTTGTTAACAAACATAATGCAATGAAGAAATATTGTTTTTGCCACGCGTTTTCTTCCATACGAATCGGTTGGAAATATTTCATTTCAGGGAAAAAATAATATTCCTCAGCATTATGAAATGCAAATAGAATAGGGATGAGCCAAATATATAACGTACTATTTGACCAGGTTTTGAAGCGTTCCAACATGCTGCACCGTTATTGTTACTTCATCACCAGCGCTTAGAAATTTAGGTGGTATAAACCCTTTCCCAACTCCCGCTGGTGTTCCAGTCGCAATAATATCCCCAGGCTCTAACGTCATCCCTTTACTTACGATAGAAATAATATCTTCTATTGAAAATATCATATTTGCAGTATTTGAAGTTTGCCGAACCTCTCCGTTCACTCTTGTTTCAATATCTAATTGATTCGGGGTTTTAATAGCCGTCTTATGAACTAAATACGGCCCCATTGGGCAAAATGTATCAAAACTTTTTCCTAAGAAAAATTGTTTATGTTTTCTTTGAATATCTCGAGCAGTTATGTCATTTACAATTGTATAACCGAAAACATATTCAAGCGCCTTATCTTTTGCAATTTGTTTTCCGCGTTTCCCAATCACAATTGCGAGTTCTCCTTCATAATCTAGTTCACTCGTTGCATGCGGATGACTGTGAATTTTCTCTCCATTCCCGATAACCGTCGTCGGCGCCTTTGTGAAAATCATGATATCTTTCGGAATAGACTCTTCTCCACCCATCTCTATCGCATGATCACGATAGTTTTTTCCGACGCAAAGAATATTCTTTCTTGGTCTTGGAATAGGTGCTAATATTTTAACGTCTTGCAATGGATAATACGCCGTCGTTTCATTTTCCTTTGCCCAATTTATAATTTCTACCACCTTTTCAATAAAAGCATTTCCTTTTTCGATACACTCTAGCATTGTAATAGGAACTGTAATCTTTTCGCCTTTTTGCCGCTGTGCTTCTCTAATATGCAGCACTTTTTCTTCATACTCATCCACAATGCCAACAAATACTTTCTCTTCCTTCTTCACTGTAACAAACCGCATGATTTCCACTCTCCATCCTAAAACTCATACAATGTAATTGTATTCGCATTCCTTTAAAAAAAACCTGCCAATACATTTTAATTTTTACAAGATTCTTCATTTTTCACACTGTCCGATGTTATTTTGGAATAAAATGTAGAATTTTTACTTTTTTTATCGAAGCTATTTCTTTTTTATGGAACTTTTGTATAATATGTACTACATATATACTTAAAATTTATAAAGAGATGGAGCCGATTCTATGTTTGAGCAAGCGATTGAAAAAAAACGTGAGAAAATGATGTATTTTGCTGAACGTTACGGAATAACTTCTCAAAAAACAGTGAATTGTAGCCAAGAACTGGACAGGCTCTTAAATGTGGTTTGGCTTTTGAAAGCGGATTTCACCTCAACTTATACTATAGACGAACACACACAATGAAGTGTGTGTCTTTTATTTGAAAAAAGACACATTTTAATGAAAACGCCCATACAATAATAGAAAAGGATATTGATTTTTCATATAGAACATGGATGATAACAGCAGTAAAAATTTTATTTATGAAAGGTGTTTGCTATGCCAGCGATGGTTGGACATATTCATATCGTTAACATTGGATCAAGTGGTATTTTTCATGTTGGAGATGTATTTGCAATTAGACCGATTAGTTACTCACGTGCTTTTGCAGGAGCTGGTTCTTTTAATGTTGGTGAAAATATTTCAGTATACAATTATCAAAATGCGACAACAGTCAATGATACAGACATAATCGATCAAGCTATAATTGGATCCAACTAAAGGAGGCGATTCGTAAGTGAACTTTTATGTACAGCAAAGTATTATCATTAACAATATAAGAATTGATAGCATTACAACATCCTCCGTTTTTCAAATTGGAAGTGCCGGTAGCATTAAAGCATTATCTAAATTTTCCAATACAGGTGGATTTACAGCGCCACTTCGCCCCTTGAAATCAAAAGGACAAATTATTTCTATTAAACCATGATGGGTTCTTCTTAAGCTCTTTATGTCATAAACATATAGAGCAAGCATACACACCCCTCCCTATTGAAAAGGAGGTTTCACACAGTGAATCAAGATGTATATATTTACCTACAACAATTTCAACAAGTTCTTCAAAAACAACAAGAAGCAATTCATGCATTAGAAGAGCAAGTACAGACATTAAGGAAAGAACTTGATGAACTAAAAGGCCGGCCCTCCTCTTCTATAGGAAAAGTAGAATATAAATTCGATCAATTAAAAGTAGAAAACTTAAATGGTACGTTAAATATCGGCTTAAATCCATTCGCAACGAAAGGACAACAGATTGAAGATTTTGAGGTGGATACAGAAACATTAAAAGTAAATCCAGAAACACAAACAAACCCTGATTTTTATCAAGGCATTATTCAAGAGATGCATCGCTATTTAGATGAAGAAGCATATAGCAGAATTCTTCATTTTGAACAAGAACAGCGGACACCACTCGATGATATGTATCGACAAATGATGATTGATGATATAAAAAAACAAATGGAGCATCGCCTTCCTTACTATTTATCACAAGTACAACCGTATGAAGAGATTACATCAGATCCTCAGTATATGAAAGATGCAATTATTCAAGCTATGAAACAAGATATTGATAAAGCATTCCTTTCCTTTATTCAGCACATACCGAACAATTTTCGAAAGGAGTAAGTTTATATGAATTTTAACGTGATAAATCGTGAAATGAAAGTTGGCCAGATTAAAATGAACGGGGTATCTTCATCTGCACTTTTTTTAATCGGTGATGCGAACCTTCTCATTCTCTCTTCTATTCTCGATACACCTTTCGAATCAGTTACTGAGGGTCCATTTGTACCTCTCGTAACTGCCGCGCCTACTACTCCAGGTTAAGGAGGGAGCTTTATGCTTCAGCACATTTCAGTTGTTCATCAATCCAAAGTTATTTCTATGGGGATTGCTAGTGTTTTTCAAGTTGGCGATGCGAAACAGATGGAATTAAAAAGTCGTGCACTTATTGTTCATCGAGAAATCCCTTTTTATTTAAAAGATGAAGGAAGTTTCGAGGCTTTTAAAATCTTTACAGATGAGTATATTACAATTCCCAAAAGATCGACAGATGTCAAAGTGAATATTATAAATGAATGCCCCTTCATTGAAGTAAATGATGTTACGATTCGTACTTTATTAAATTCTGCCTGCTTTCAAATCGGCTCCGTTGACTATGCATTTAATAATTCACGCATTCACCAACTCCGTCAATATATTACAGATGAACCTTTCAACAAATAAATCATATAGTGATGTTAAAGAAGACTAATGAAGTAGGTGAATAACATGCCCTCTGTCGTTGGAAACCTCGTTGTTCAAAATAGTAATGGCTCTTTTAACTTAGGTGACTTCTATAATGTCTCTCCTAAGGAAAATACAAAGGCATATAACGGTTCAGGAGCATCAAATGTTGCTTTTGTTGTTAATACATTTAACGGTGTCAGCGCAACAAATACATTCGATTCAGATGTTGCGGATCAAGATCAAATTGGAACGGCTTAAAAAAAGTAGGAGAATTGTTCTCCTACTTTTTTCGTTCTTTTGATTTTCTTGTTCGCGCTTCAATAAGTGTAATCATTCTTATTGTTTAGCCTTTGAATGATAACCCACTTTCCTTCAAAGCAGTTCTAAGTTTAGGTAAAGATGCTGACCCCATACCGTGCAGTTGTAAAATCTCTTTCTCACTACATTTTGAGAGCTGCTGCAAAGAAGTTATTTCATTGTATTCCAATGCTCTTCTTGCTGGTGCCGAGAGAAGTGAAAGAAATCCACTTTCCGGTTTTCGTTCTTTCTCACAGATCGGGCAAGAAGGACAATCGCTACTTTTATAGTATTGGTGTCCATTATCACAAGTTCTTAAACTTTTTTTGGAAGTTACCATTTTACATACTCCCTTCCTAGAGTTACATCTTTCCCCTTTTTCACATTTATACTTTGATGTATGTTTCACTTACTTTGTTAATCAACATGTACTATGTGATTTCCATCAAAGAAATATAAACACTTTTCTTTCACTGGATGATGTAAACTTTTCTCTAACGCTTTCGCATATAATGAAAGCTGTACTTTATAACGTTCTGCTAAAATCGGCTTTGCTTGATCGAATCCACCTGAGAACTTTCCTTCAATTGTATCTGTTTTAAAATCGATTAATACAACTCCATCTTCCTCTTCTATCATACAATCGATAACCCCTTGGACAAGTACAGATTCTCTGCTCTGATTTTGCCAATCTTGATACGCTTCTTCCGCTGAAAGCATCATCGTAAACGGCACTTCACGTTCTACACTTTTCGCAGCTAAAACACGCTTACCAAGATCCGTATCAAAAAATGCTACAATTCGATCAATCGCAATTTCTTCTGCTTGCTCAAATGTTAGTAATTCTTTATTTACCATTTCCGCAATTTGCTCTTGAACGGTTTCAAGCGTGATCGGTTGTTGTAAATTAACATGTTGCATTACGGCGTGAACAGCTGTCCCCCGTTCAGCATAAGTTAACCCCTTTTTCTCCATAAAACGAGGACGCGTTTTTATAGGCGTACGAAGTTTTTTAATAAAGGCATTATCACTTCCATCTTCCGATTGATAATTCCGCTTTATCTCAGTAACAGACTGCTTCGCCCGATGCGCTGTTGCACCTTCATACGCATATTCCCAAGTTAAACGAGCATACACCTCTTCTTTTCGTTCACTTTCTAGAGGAACAGGTTTTTTCTCACGAAGCGCTTCTAACAATTCTTGCTTTTCTTCTTGTACTGGTTCCGGTGCAAGTAAAGTGCCACCATCAACCACTTCCACTTTCCAGCTCGCATTGTATTCATAAATTTCATTTGGTATATTTCCTTGTCCAAGTTCAAGAAGCATTTCGCTATCATGATGTCTATATAGTGACGGTGCAATCCAATCTAAGTAACAAGATGCTCCTGCACGAACGTAATCCGGTAACAGCCAATCTGTATGCTCACGCGAGTCAAGCCATTTTTCAATTTCTTTTTCTTTATCTTTCACCGTACCAATTAAAATCAATTTTTCTTTTGCACGCGTTAGAGCAACATATAATACGCGCATCTCTTCCGCAATTAGTTCCATCTTCATTTTACGTTTAATGGCTAGTTGTGATAACGTTGTATATTTAATTCGTTTACGAGGATCAATAAACTGTGATCCAAAACCGAAATCTTTGTGTAATAAGAACCGTTTCATTAAATCTTGTGTATTAAAACGGCGTCCAAGCCCCGCTACAAATACAACTGGGAACTCTAACCCTTTACTTTTATGAATCGTCATAATTCGAACCACATCTTCTTGTTCGCCAAGCGCTCTCGCTGTTCCCATGTCGTCCCCGCGCTCTAAAATACGTTCAATAAAGCGAAGGAAACGGAATAACCCGCGGAAAGATGTTGCTTCGTACTGCCTTGCGCGATCATATAGTACGCGTAAGTTAGCTTGACGCTGTTTTCCCGCTGGAAGACCACCAACGAAATCGTAATAACCCGTCTCACGATATACTTTCCAAATTAAATCAGAAAGAGACTGCTGGCGCGCAAATTCACGCCACCCTTGCAAGAGATTATAGAACCATTGTAATTTCCCATGTAATTCTGCCTCTTCTTCAAGCGGCGCGCCTTGTAAGAAGGAACGCATCACTTCATAAAACGAACCTTTTTTCTCATGAGCACGTAACATCGCAAGCTCTTCATCATTTAACCCAACAATCGGGGAACGAAGCACAGCAGCAAGCGGAATATCTTGCATCGGATTATCAATTACCCGAAACACATTCATCATAACGGTCACTTCTGTCGCTTCAAAATAACCTGTCGCGAGCTCAGCGTAAACAGGAATGCCTTGTAATTTTAACTCTTCCATAATTTGCGGAGCCCACGGCATCGAGCGAAGTAAAATGACAAAGTCACGGTATTTCACAGGGCGCATGCTATCTGTTTTACGATCATATACTTCATAACCTGAATCAACCATCGCTTTAATTCGCTGCGCCATTAAACGTGCTTCAAGCTGTGCTTTTTCTACTTCTACACCGTCTTCTCCCTCTACCGATTCTTCTCCCTCAGACTGATGAATACATAACAGTTCGGCTGCTACATCTTCTCCTTCTGGGTAGCTCGCACCTAACTTTAGTTCAGCATCAGCATCGTAATCGATTTCCCCGACAGTTTCGCCCATAATTTGTTTAAAAATAAAGTTCGTACCTGCTAGTACTTCATGACGGCTGCGGAAGTTTTTGGCTAAATCAATCTTCATCCCGCCGTCTATTCCTTCAGGTGTAAAACGTTTATACTTTCCTAGAAATAAGCCAGGCTCTGCTAATCGGAATCGGTATATCGACTGTTTTACGTCGCCGACCATAAACAGATTACCTTTTTGTTCAAAGTCTTTCGTTACAAACTTAATAATTGACTCCTGCACAAAGTTCGTATCTTGATATTCATCGACAAGTACTTCGGCAAATTTATTCCGATATTGAAGCGCAACTGGTGATGAACGAAGCCCGCCATCGTTCGCACGTTCACTTAAAATTTGTAAGCAAAAATGCTCTAAATCTGTGAAATCAACCATTCCTTTATCACGCTTTATCGTTTGAAAACGCTCAGTAAATACTTTTACAATCTGAACAAGCTTTTCTAGTACAGGGTGCATATCCTTGAAATCACGTAAAAAGCTTTCTGGTTTCCGGCTAAACAACTCTTCTTGTAGCTTCTTCACTTCATCTTTCGCTTTATTTCTAAGTGAATCTACTTGTTTGACAATCTCTTCATTGTAATCACTCTTTTTAATACGCTTTAACGTTTGCCACGAAACATTTTGCATCGCTTCATATACACTTGTCCAAGACTGATGTGCTGCACTAGATAACGTCCCGAGTAACACAAGGTCCGCTTGTAGTGTCTCAATGCGAGGCGCTGGCCCATCCGGAAGCATAGCTAACTCAATTGCTTTCCGAATATGCTTTTCAGCAGTTTCCAGCTGAAACTTCACATCTTCTAATAAATAAGTTGCATACGTTAAGTCTTCAATTGATTTCCCTTCCACATCATATGCTTCGACAAGCTTATCCAGCCACTTCTCTGGATCTGGATGCGCCCTCGATTCCGTATGAAGCGCTAAAATCATACGCTGCAGGTCATCATCACTACGATCGCTTGTATATCGATCAACTAGTTCAAAGAAAATGTCATTTCCTTCGATTCCATATTCCTCTTCTAATATGTCATCTAATACTTCTTCTTTTAACAATTCATTTTCCGTCTGATTAGCAATGCGAAAACGTGGATCAACGTCGAGCATATAATAGTACGTTCGAATCACTTGTAAACAGAACGAGTGAATGGTTGAAATTGATGCTTTATTTAATAAGCTGAGCTGTTTCCGAACATGCCCTGATCCTGGCTCATCAATTAATACTTTTTCTAACGCTTCACCAATTCTGTTTTTCATCTCTTGTGCCGCTGCATTTGTAAATGTTACGACAAGCAAGCGATCCACATCTACTGGATTCTCAGCATTAATAATTTTGCGAATAATTCTTTCTACAAGTACAGCTGTCTTTCCCGATCCCGCTGCCGCCGCTACTAAAATATCACGGCCATCTCTGACGACTGCCTTCCATTGATCATCTGTCCATTGACTACCTTCAGGCTTCTGTGGCCAATTCTCTATCATTCGCCAACCTCCTCTCTCATTTTCTCCATCGCTTCACTATCTTTCATATCTTTTAACGTGCGGAACTGATTATCTTCAAGTGATTCATCAAACTGACAAACAGAACGGAAATTACAGAATGTACAAGCTGCTTTGTTCCCCATTTTATACGGTGCGATATCAATAACACCTTCTGTAATGTCTTTCCCGATGTTTTCAAATGTATGATGTACATATTGCTGTAAGGTTGTAAATTCTTGCTCACTTGCAATACTAGAACGCGCACTAAAGCTACCATCTTTTTTCAGACCTGCAGAAATAATGTCTGAACTTCCTGTTGAAAGCTTGTTATCCATCAATCGAACAACATCCGCATCTCCTAGTACGAGACCTTTCATTTTAAATTTCTTTAAAATTTCCTTTTCAATCTCTTCTTCCGAAGCGTCGCCTTTCATCTCCACAATCGGGTTATGAATATGGAAATATAAAACGCCAGCAGGTGATGCCGTTCCATCTTTTTTCATCCACGTATTCGCATTTGAAATAACAACGTCTAAATACGTTAACATTTGAAGTGCTAACCCATAATATACTTCTGTTAAATCTAAAGCTTTTGTGCTCGATTTATAATCAATAATGCGAAGGAAGGTACCATTTTCGTCTTCCGCTTTATCTACACGGTCAATCCGGCCAACAACTTCCATTTTCACACCGTTTGGCAACGAAAACTCCATCGGCGGAAGTGAGCCTGTCCCGCCCATACCAAATGGAACCTCTAAATCAACTGGCACAAATCCACTGGACTTCGCATGTTCACGAAGGATAAGTGACGTACGGAAAATGATTTGCTGTAACTTTTGTTTCAAATAATAATTCCGATTAGAACTTAATAAAATTTGTCTTTGTAATAACGGTGCGATTTCTTCAATTACTACGGCAGAAAGATGCTCACACTCTTTTATCGATAAATCAGCCCAAGTACGATTTTCCCTAAGTAACTTGTCTGCAATTTTCTTTAATGCTGCATGGAATAATTCGCCGATATCCGGTGCATCTAACTTGAAAATATCACGCTCTCTCAGCGATAATCCATGCTGCGCAAAATGAGCATATGCGCATCGATTAAATAATTCCATGCGAGAGACGCTTCCTTTAATTTTATCTCCGTATAGATCTCTACTTACAACTGAGCTAAGCTTCTGCGCACGGTTTCGATAAAATAAACTAGATAGTACACGACTACTTTTTTGCTTCCACTCGGGCGATGTAACATAGAAGTTGTAAACATCCCACCAAAAATCAAGGTTCCCTTCAAAACCATATCGTTTCCAATTTTGTAATTGCTGCGTTACATATGACAAGGTAACCTCTGGCGTTGCTACATACGAAATTTGTACCTGACGAGATAAATCATTCACATCATTCGTTACAAATACTTCTTTAACAGAAGGAAACATTCTTTTCACTTTCTTAATAAAGCTAGATGAAAGTAGCGTCTTTCCTTCTTCATCCGCAAGGGGGCAAGAAATATATAACTTCTCAGATGCACGAGTTACTGTTTGATAAATAACAAATTGCTCTTCTAATAACGTCTGCCTTGTTGTTGGTGCTAATTCTACACCAGCCGTAACGAGAAATTCCCTTTCTTCATCCGATAACATCCCTTCATCTGAAGGGGCTGCCGGAATGATTCCTTCATTCGCACCAATCACAAAAGCCGCGCGAATATCCGATAACCTTGAACGATCAATGTTCGCAATGAGCACTTGATCTAAAGAAGGCGGGATATTTGCAAATTGAAGTGCCTCAAGTCCCGTTGTCATTACATCGATAAACATTGAACGAGACATCTTTTCCTCACCAAGCATTTCTACAAATGTATCAAGAAGATTCATTACTTCTTCCCAAACTTGATCATGGTCACTTGCAAATAGAAAATTCCCTTCTGCCTCAGCACGCATACGCAAATCTTCCAGTTTTTTAGGAACATCTAATTCTTCTAAAAACAAATAAACCGCTTCACACATTTGTACAACTGAACTTGCACGTTTTAAACGCTTCTGCAAACGAATAATTGGTGTCCTTACCACATCACGAAGGCGGTTTATTTTCTCTTCCATTTCACGTTCGCTATCTGTTTGCATTCCGTTTACTCCATCTAGCGAACGATAACGACGATACGTCCAAGGCTCATCTGCCGTCCATCTCTTTCCTTGTACGCCATATGCTAAACAGTAATTTTCAAACTCATCCATTTCTTCGTGCATTGATTCTTTTCTCACATCCAACGGATATAATAATTCCGTTTTTATACAGCGAAAAATAGCATCATAGCGCCAATTCCCACTAATCACTTCTAGTGCAGAACGAATACATTCAATCAATGGATGATGTGACATTGGACGCTTTTCATCGATAAAGTGCGGAATATCGTAATCAGTAAACAATGTTTTCATTACATCATAATAGCTTTCTCCATTACGAAGAAGAACCGTAATATCTCTGTAGCGATACTCCTCTTCCGCAACAAGTCTGCGAATTTCCCTAGCTACACCTTCAACTTCCGCTCGCAAGTTTGCCGCTGTATATAATGTAATGTCTGGTTCACTTTGGAACTTCTTAGACGGACGAGATTCAAACTCAGCTTCTAGATGTGCCAATGCTGGCGAAAGAAAACGTGGCTGTTCTCTCATTGAAATTGTACTTTCAACTGCGATTTTCTCCTCACGTGCCAGTTGTTTTACCTTTTCATACGTAAGTACTGTTTGATAAAACAAATCTAGTTCACTTGTTGGCTGCGATAATGTTTTTTCATCTACTGTTAACGTAATTGTTATTCTTGCTCCGCAAATCATGAGCTGTCTAATAATCTCTAATTCCCCAGGTGAAAATGAATGAAATCCGTCTATATAAATTTCTGCGCCTTTTACATAATCAGAATCCGGAAGCTTTTCTACAAGCAACTGTAAATAATCTTCTGAATCTAAATATTTACCAATTAAAGCCCGTTCAAAATCATCATATAAAAGCTGAAGGTCGTACATTTTATTTGCTAATAATTTTTGTTCATCACCGCTACTGTGAGCATCTAACTGTTGCCACATCTCATATACATTCGATGGCGTTACATTATAACGTTTAAACTCGGCAATCATGCTGCCTAAATGCTCAAAAAAGCCATTTTGTTCTGCTGCTTTTTGAAACACATACAATCCTTCTTTACGCGCTTCTACAATTTTACGTAGTAACATATGCACGCCAGCCTCATCAATATGAAGGCGGCTTGCACCACCAACTTCTTGCAAGACCTTCCACGCTAACCTTGAAAAACTAAAGACTTGCGCCCTGATGGAGGCGCTAACTCCTTCATTACCTATTAAAGCTTGCTGCGTTTGGAACGTCATTTGTTCCGGTACAAGATATAAAATTGTTTCGCCTCTTGGACGCTGCCCTAATTCTTCTTGCACTTCATGTAAACAAAATGTACTTTTTCCACTTCCAGCTCGTCCAATCACAAATCGAAGCGACATGTAATCCCCACCTTTCACTTACATAACGAACGTTAGTTTGCTGTCATCATTGTATTATAGGACAGGAAAAAAGACAAACAGAGGCTGCTTGTCTTTTCCTTCCCTATAGGCTGTAAACTCTTTCATTATCCTTTTGAAAAATTCGTCTGCACTTCATTAATCGGCCAATAGCGTAAATCCACTTTCCCGACAACAGTATCTGCTTTTACAAATCCAAAATGCCTGCTATCCCAACTGCCGAGACGATTATCACCAATCACAAAAATATACCCCTTCGGAACAACCTTTTCTCTCGTTAATTCTTCTAACGTAAAATCACCTGTCAACTGCTGGCCTTCCGCTTGCCTCTTATATGTTTCCAAATAAGGCTCATCAATAAATTGACCGTTTATATACAATTTGTCATGCTTATATTCAACCCGATCGCCTGGTAAACCGATAATTCGCTTTACATAGTCTTCCTTTTTATTCGCATGAAACACGACAACATCAAATCGGTTCAACTCCCCAACTTGATAGCTAACCTTATTCACAACAAGCATATTTCCATCTTGAAGTGTCGGCATCATTGACTTTCCCTCTACAACATACGTTGAGAAGAAAAACGTTCGAAAAAAAACAGCTAATAGCACACCTATAAAGATTGTTCTCATCCACTCTAGGCCTTCTTTTTTCAAAGCTCGCTTCATCCGCCTCTCCCCTCACCCTTTTCCTATAATGAAGTTGTAATTACAGTGAAGACTAGTCTTAATGTAGTTCTAGCTTTACCTCAATCTTCTTACCGACATACCATAAAATAAAAATGACACCTATGACAATAATAGTTTTCACAGGCTTATGGATAAAAGAAGTTAAATCATGCCCAATATAACTTAAAATAAGAATCATGACTAACTTTCCAAGCGCTAACGCTAACACAAATTGTCGTCTACTAATACGTGATAAACCAGCCACAACATTAATAAGTGCAGACGGCGTAAAAGGAAAACAAAATAATATAAAAATAGGTGCGAATCCTTTCCGCTCAATCCATCCCATCGCTTTGCGCACTTTCGGATGTTTATTCACAAACGAGAAGAATCGACTTCTTCCAAAACGACGAATAACTGAAAATACAATTAATGCACCAAGAACCGATCCAAGCCATGAATACAAAAAACCAAGCCAAAACCCGAAGGCAACTGCATTTGCCATCACAAACAAAATAAGTGGCAGTGCCGGGATAAGTGCCTCTACCATCGGCAAGCTAATACCAAGGAGCGGTCCAAGTGCCCGATAACTAGCTACAAGCTGATCCATATTTTCTGCTGAAAAATACTCTTTGATTGTTTGAAAATCCATTCTACAATTTACCCCTTTGCTATATTCCTATCTCTACTTTATCATCGCTTATTGTAAAGAGGAAATGGTAGATACGACATATGGAGATGTATTTATTAAAGTTCCATAATTTTATGTAAAAATCCTTCATTATTATTGTATGATAATCTATCATTATTTGACAGGATGTTACATATTGAGAAATAAAGTACAACTTTAATCAGTGGAGTTTTCTTCATCCTCCACTGATTATTAGCCCTCACCAATCGGGTATTTACGGGCAGTTATCTCCCACCTATCTTCTTCACTTCTCCCGGAATCTTGAGGTGGGAGTCTTAATGCTCGCAAATAGCGGGATAAATTTATATCCCAAAAAACGTCCTTTATCTTCCTTCATATTGTAAATTATCAATCCAGTTTTCAACTAAAATCAACAACCGCATTATTATAAATGGGCAAAAATACTATAACAGTGGTTCCTTTCCCTACTTGGCTTCTTATGTTTATTTTTCCACCATGACTTTCAATAACTTGATAACTAATCATAAGCCCAACACCCGTTCCCTTTTCTTTTGTACTATAGAAAGGTTCCCCTAGCCTTTTAATTCTTTCTGGTGGAATACCTACTCCTTTATCTGAAATACAAATCATAACCTCGGTACTATTATGTGTTTTCACGTTAATGGTGATTTCTTGACCATTCTGTATAGCTTCAATAGAATTTTGTAAAATATTAAAAAAAACTTGTTTTAATTGAATTTCGCAGCATTCAACCAATAAATTTTCAAAATCCATGTTTAATGTAATACGAATATTCTTCATAATTGCTTGCGTACTTATTAAAGCAACCACGTTATCTAATATAGTACAAAGATTTTTAGGTTCAAATACTACAACGTTCGGTTTTGCAATAGATAAAAATTCTTGAAGAATTGTTTCAATACCTCTGATTTCAGAAAATATTAGCCTAAAATATTCCTTGTCTTCTCCTACTTCTTGTTGTAATAATTGCATGAACCCTTTAATTACTGTTAAAGGGTTACGAACTTCATGAGCAATTCCAGCTGCCAATTGCCCTACTGCTTTAAGGGTGTCTGATTTTTTTAATAATTCCGTTGTTTTTTTACGTTCTGTAATATCACGTACAATAATCATAATTTTATCCTTAAAAAGCGGTAAAAGTCTCGCTTCAAAATAATAAATTTCATCATCTAGTTGTAGAGGATAATCTATTAAAACCGGAACAGCTGAAATTTGTATTTGATTAATGGCTTTCTCAAATTGCTTTGTTATAGAAACAGGTAATACCTCTTGAATTTTTTTCCCTATAAATTCTTCGATTTGAACATAAAATTTAGATATAGAATTAGTTTTACACTTCCTAATGGTCCCATCAAGGTCTGACAAAAAGTATAAATCAGGAATTGCTTTAAAAATTAATTCCAGTTCAGCCGATGTTTGTTTAAGATTTTCTTCCATTCTCTTACGGTTGGTTATATCAATCCCAATTGCTCCAATATTCCATCCTAAAATAGGAATACTCTGTAATATATTTGACCACATGATAGTTTTTATCTCACCATTTTTACAAGTTATGTTCACTTCCCAATCCCTAAAATCATTTCCATTTTTTAATAAATCGTTACATAACTGATCTCTATAAGCTTTATCAGGGTGTAGCAATTCTATTGCTGTAGGATTGTTAATAATTTCATCTGCACTATATCCAGTTACTAATTCACATTCCCGATTCCACATAATAATACTTCCTTTTTCATCAAGAGCATTAATCATAATCGGCATATTTTGTAATATGCTATATAAATGATTTTCATCATGTTGTGTTACGGTTTTTATTTGTGAATTTTTTTCATGAAAATTTTTTAAGTATAATTGTTGAGTTGCCATCTCTTCAATGAGATTTACAATACATTTAAAAGGTGTTATCTGAGAATCTACAATAACCTCTTTATTAATACTTGTCCCAATAACAAAGGTCCCTATATGCTCCTGTTCAATAACGATGGGAATATGAGTTTCTTTGAACAATTTGCTTTTTTGATTATAAAAAAAAGGTTCGCCTTTGAAAAATATAACATTTTGATTATTATCGAGGAGACAGTATGGAACTTTAGTTAAATTATAAAATTGTTCTGTTATGTTCTTGAACTCGTTTATATTTATAAGGTCTTTAAGTGTATATCTCATTATTTAACCCATCTCCTTTTTATTTAATATATCATTATAACTCTCAGGGAAACTAATTATTCAGAAAATAACACGAGCACTTTAAACAGTTTCCTAATACAACGATAATTTTGTTCTACATTGTGATTTAGATATTTCACCTGTCTTTTCGTAATGCTTGCTGGCATCTTTTTCTCTTCCTTCGACTCTACGCCAGATACTTGTCTAGAGTGATAGCACACGGATTTGAAATATGAAAAGGCCGCAAAGCTTTCTTGAAAAAGCGCTTTGCGGCCTTTTGATCTCTTGTTTTTCCTAAATAAAAATCAGTTGTATTTCCTTCTGAATCAACGGCACGCTATAAAGTGAAACTTCCACCGGTGAGGGGTCTTCATCTCCCACTGATGGAAAGCCCTCACCAATCAGGTATACGCATTAGATAATCTATGTTCTCCTATTATCTTCACTAAGTCACTTACTATTAACAAGATAATACCTTGATAGTTTCTATTTGAAATTATTTGACTTTGATATACATAATCTCCAGTCTTTCTAAGTTACTAGGATCAGCATGTCCAAGTTTGATAGATTTCTTGCACCAGAACCAGTTGTTTATTATCTCATTCGTTGACGACCGAATAGGAATCCACCTAAAACGAACAATACCATACCTCCAATAATTGAAATCATTTCCGTTGGTGTTCCACCTGTTTTAGGAAGTAATGCTGTCGTCTTATCATTTTCTTTAGTAGGTGGAACTTTTGAATCGCTATTTATGTTTGTGTTTGTATTTGGATCTTTGTTTGGATCTACACCTGTTTCGTCCTTGATTTTTGTATTCGTGATATCATAACCATTTACTTCTGTTTGATATCCATCTACCGGTTGTTCTTTCACTTCATACTTGTAGGCAACACCATTCGCATCGTATGCCGCTAAGTCTTTAAATTCGTATTTCCAACCTGTTGCTTCACTTACTTCTTGCGTATCAATCAATTTGCCATTTTGGAGTAGGTCTACTTTGATTGTTTTCGGACGATCTTTCGCATTATCGTCTTTCCACGTTTTCTTTCCTTCTACTTTTGTTTGACCTACTTTTGTATTTGTGATGTCGTAACCAGTTACTTCTGATTTGTAACCATCTACCGCTT
>NZ_CM000745.1:955031-1016860 GCF_000161455.1 Bacillus pseudomycoides DSM 12442 | reverse complement strand
AAATGTATATTTCCAACCTGTTGCTTCACTTACTTCTTGCGTATCAATCTTTTGACCGTTTTGAAGTAAGTCTACTTGAATCGTTTTCGGACGTTCTTTCGCATTATCGTCTTTCCACGTTTTTGTTCCTTCTACTTTTGTTATTTGTACCACTTTTGTATTTATAATGTCATAACCTTTGACTTCTGTTTGATATCCATCTACTGGTTGTTCTTTTACTTCATACTTATATCCTTTGCCATCTGCATTGTATGCCGCTAAGTCTTTGAATTCATACTTCCAACCTGTTGCTTCGCTTACTTCTTGCGTTGCGATGACCTGACCATCTTGTAGTAAGTCTACTTTGATTGTTTTCGGACGTTCTGTCGCATTATCGCCTTTCCATATTTTTGTTCCTGTAATGAATGTAGTTTTCACTTTATTCGAAATCGGCAACTTAACTCCATTTACAGCACCTGATTTAACTTCAAAACTTACTTTTTCCTGAGGATTGAAATCAATATACTCTGGAGCTGAAACCTCTTGCACATAATATTTACCTGATTGTAAATTAGGAATTTCAATTATTCCTTTTTCATCCGTTACATATACATCTCCAACTTGTTCACCTGACTCTTTATACAACTTAAACGAGACATTCGGTATTACTTTGTCTTCATCCGTTCCAAGGTGCTTAACAATTCTTAATGTTCCTTTAGGAGGTAAATCACCTTGAGCACCACCACCAGATGTTATATTTGTGACTGTGGCACTACCCGACTCAGAAACCGGTTGTTTGTATAGAATTTGATAATCAATCTTATAATCATTCTTAAAAGATTCTTGGCTCTTTCCGCTTTCCGTTATAGTACTTGTATAAAAAACGGTAAAAGACCTAGCACTTCCCATATTCCAATTAATCACGACTTTAAATGAATGACCGTCGTCATTAAACTGAACATATCCATAACGTTGATCTTCAAATTGTTTAATTGATAAAGATTCTCTGTCATTAACTGTTATCCGAAAACTATCTTTATTAAGTGTTTGACCTTCCTGCAAACTGTCAGACACAACAATATCTCTACTTAAATATTCTTTATTTAAGTTTATACTCAAGAACCAACGCACTTCATCCGGGTTATCTGGTTGAATATCACCAGTTTTGTAGAAAAACGGTTTAGAGCCTGTACCACCACCACTAGTTGGACCGGTAATCGTTACAGTTTGCTTATCTAAAGTTGTGCCTAAATTTGTTTCAACCTCTTTCGTTTGATCCGTTCCTACATTAGTAGCTTGAACTGTAAAATTAAAATGCCCTTTAATATTGTGGAGTTTCTCAACCATATCATTAAATGTACATACCACATTACCTGCATTTACTTGACAAGTACCAAAATTCTTACCTTGCTCATCATTTAATGGAATCGCTCCCTTGAATCCTTTTAATTCTGGGGGCAGCGTTAATGTTAGTGTATCTCCAGACTTCATATTATTTCCAGATTTATCACTAAAAGTTACATTTATTTTAGCCTGTTCGCCGTAACTTAGTTTTGTTTTATCAATCTTAAAACTATCCACAAATCCTGTTGTATTTAACTCTTGTGCATTTGCTATTATAGGCATTAAACTTTGACCTATTGTAAACATAAAAAGCATTAGAATTGAAAAAATCGAAGTTACTCTTTTTACCATATCATTCTCCTATCAATTATTTTTAGATGGCTTCTAATATGAATATGCTATGACAATGACTCAATAGGCTGATGGTATTTTTCTCTTTCGACTGTTATAAGCTTAAAAGCTTGAAAATAGATCTCTATAAATGATTCTTCTACTCTCCATACATCTTCATTTTTTCTAATGTAACACTAAATCTATTAATTTTAATATTTACATCCCTAACATATCATGATAGTATTACAACTAGGAAAATTATATTCTCTCACCATTCCTATCAAATCTCAAAATCTTAAGTTGTATCATATATGCCATCTTATTGTGAGCATAAATTTCTGGTTAATAATGTTTTCATTTAAGTGCTATTGGTTTATTCATATTACTTTCCGTTATTATTAGATTCATAACATCATTATGTCCAAGTTTGATAGCACCTTTTTAACGATTCACAATTTTATTCACCAGAACCCTTCACCTCCCTCTTAAAGGCATTTTTCATGCTCTCATCCGTAATATTAGGACTATTTCAACAATAAAAATAGTTTTTGTAACTTTTGTAACCAATTTTGTAATTAAAGAAACCTAACAGTTGTTCCAACATGGATAAATACCAACTTTTGGATAGACCTCCTGTTTTATAGTCCCTCCTATCTGTACCGAAATATCCATTTTTAATGCTTAATATATAAAACAAAGAAAGAGTAGTAAACATACACGTCAATCAGATGAAAGTTAAAAAGCTGAATTTTCAGTCTTTTTATTTTAAAGGAGGATATTTGCAACTACTCTCTCTTTGTGATTATGAGTTTAACACTAAACATAAGGTATAACAAGACAAAAATATACATTTTTCTGATAAATTCGACAATTATTCGAAAGTTAATATAACACCACTTATCGTTAATTAATATGTAATACAAAGAGGCTATTTCAACAATAAATATTTAAACATTAAAAAAGAAGAACCCCCACTTACTGAAACTCTTGAAGTGGCTCATAAGCGGATTGAGCCAACTGGTGTTTCCCTTTCTTCTGATGGTTTGAATCAACATTTTATTTCTCATACCTATATCTAACAAAAATAAACCCGATGCTGAAAAACATCTGGTTTATTTTTGTTAACTTCATGACCATGGATGGTTGTCCCATCCTTTCCACCTATCAATTATCATTCCTTTTCGTCTTCTTCTTTCACAAGATACGCTTTTTCATATGCAGGCTTCAATGTAGATTCATCTTCTTTATCGACTTGCTTAAAATGAAGCCTCCTTTGTTTATCTTTACGATCCTCATACTCTGTCCGAAGTTTTGCGGTTCGATTTTGCTGATTCTCGAAACTACTCTTTGATATTTCTAATTTCACTGCGAGGCCATTGATAAATCGAATGATTAAGTTACCATCTGCTAATTCTTTATTGTTTTCAATATGAAAGTGAGACAACCAAGCACATTCCTTTCTAGAATAAGAATACGTAGGAAAAAAGTAAAGTTGATCTGTCGGACTAATCGCAATGGGTGCTTTGTGCGTAATACGTGTCAACTCTTTTGTACCGTCTTTTCTACCTAAAAAACTAGATCCGTGCTTGCGGCAACTTCGTTCGACAATATCAAGTGGCTTTTGAAACATGAAAAAAGAGTCTTCTACTTCAACCACTCGCGTTACAATACGTTTTTCTCCTAAAATAACTGGAAGTAAGGCCATAGTGTTCTTGTTTACGACATAGTTTTCGACGTAGCGTTCTACTTGTTCACCCATCTTACATTCGCTCCTTTATTATTTTTTCTTACAATCCATAACAGCAGCTGCATGGATAATTGTACCACCCAAAACCCAAAATAGTTAATATTTTCAAATATTTTACATTTTATTATAAAACTTTAAAATTTCATAATATTCCTTCATATAAATATCTATATAAAATCTCCATATTTCTCTACAGGAAAAAGATATATTGTTATATAAAAACAGAAATTTTCTTTTTTGAAATATTTGTAACATAACAAAATCTTGTTTCACATATATGATTTAGTAAACTTGTACAAATTACCTATTCCCTATATATTTCCACACCCATTTACGTATCTCTCTTACAGGAAAAATAAAACTTTTATCATTTTTCGGTAGATGTTTTACAATCGTTGGCTTAATTGTAAAGGAAGTTTTTTTGCTACGCTCAAACTCGAATGGAAAGATGATTACAAAATTCTCAACAAAAAAAAGGATGGCATATGCCATCCTTTTTTATCACGTACTATAAAATTATAGTTTTACAACGTTTTTAGCTTGAGGTCCGCGGTTGCCATCTTCGATTTCGAAGCTAACTTTTTCGCCTTCTTCTAAAGATTTGAAACCTTCAGTTGTGATTGCAGAGAAGTGAACGAATACATCGTTTCCGCCTGGAACTTCGATGAAACCGAAACCTTTTTCGTTGTTAAACCATTTTACTTGTCCTGTTACTGTCATAATTATTTCCTCCTAAGAAAATATAAGTTTTTTTAGTCTTCATACATAAAAAAAGAATCCACACATTATCAAATACGAAACATAAAACAGTTCTCACATACTTTTTCTCGTTCGTTTTCAGCACTTGATAATATATGGATTGCTTGATTTAGTTATTCAACTGAGATAATCATAGCATACTTAAAATAGAATGTACAATATTTTTTGAAATTCTAATTTTCTAATTTTTGGTATCCCTCATAAAATACAGTATTCCTCGCTGATAGAATGTTTTCACCCATCGAGCTTTTTATGAGCAATTATTGTTAAATGGCATTAATCATTACAATCGAAACAATGAAATGAATTACGCCGTCTGTCCAGGAATAACATTAAATGGTGTTAACATAAACAGCTTCATACCAAAATCTAGCAACAACATTTTCACTAACGTAATGCTTACTATACTAACTAATGCAAAATATAAACTTTGCATAAATGTTAATTCGTCCTGTATCAAACCTAAACTTAATAGAAACAGCAACAACATAATAATATTAAATTCCGGATAACCTGTTACTGTCACCACGATTCCAAGTAAAATTGTAAAGACAATACTTAAAGCGATTACCATTGTATAGGACAGGCGATTGTAACGAATTAATTGAATGTATAATAAGACGTGACTAATACCAATCAACATAATCGCGATCATATCATAAACATACATTACAGCTCACCCTTTAACAGTTGACGTACTTTGCGCACTAAACAGCGGAATACATACAAAAGAAAAGCAGGTGCCCTTAAAGGACACCCGCTCCCTCACTTATTTCGTAAACTGCGCCTCTTCCGTAGACCCTTTCAGAGCCGTTGTAGAAGATGTTCCGCCTGTAATCACTTGTGCTACTTCATCAAAGTAGCCTGTTCCAACCTCGCGCTGATGACGCGTTGCAGAGTAGCCGTGCTCTTCTGCTGCAAATTCTGCTTGTTGTAATTCAGAATATGCTGCCATACCGCGCTCTTTATAGCCACGCGCGAGTTCAAACATACCGTAGTTTAATGCATGGAATCCTGCAAGTGTTACGAATTGGAATTTGTATCCGTATGAAGCAATTTCTTTTTGGAAGTTTGCAATCGTTTTTTCATCTAATTTTTGTTTCCAGTTAAAAGATGGTGAACAGTTATACGCTAGTAATTTCCCTGGATATTTCTCATGAATTGCTTCCGCAAAACGCTTTGCATCTTCTAAATTCGGTTCAGATGTTTCACACCAAACAAGATCTGCATACGGTGCATATGCTAAACCGCGCGCAATTGCTTGATCAAGCCCTGCGTTTGTACGGTAGAACCCTTCTGGTGTTCTCTCTCCTGTAATAAATTCTTGATCAACTGGATCAATATCACTCGTAATTAAATCCGCAGCATCTGCATCCGTTCTTGCTACAATAATTGTTGGCACGCCCATTACATCCGCAGCAAGTCTAGCAGAAATTAGATTACGTACCGCTGTTTGCGTTGGTAGTAATACTTTTCCGCCTAAATGTCCGCATTTTTTTTCTGAAGATAATTGATCTTCGAAGTGAACGCCTGACGCGCCTGCCTCAATCATACCTTTCATTAATTCAAATACGTTTAACTGTCCACCAAATCCTGCTTCAGCGTCCGCAACAATTGGTACAAAATAATCTGTATCACCGCTTCCTTCCATATGCTGAATTTGATCTGCACGCTGCAATGTTTGATTAATACGCTTTACAACAGCTGGTACACTGTTCGCTGGATATAAACTTTGGTCCGGATACATGTGCCCGGATAGATTGGCATCCGCTGCCACTTGCCAACCGCTCAAATAAATTGCTTTTAATCCTGCTTTCACCTGCTGCATCGCTTGGTTTCCTGTTAACGCACCAAGCGCATTAATATAATCTTCTGTATGAAGTGATTCCCAAAGCTTCTCTGCCCCGCGGCGTGCTAATGTATGTTCAATATCAATTGACCCGCGCAGACGAATTACATCCTCAGCAGAATAAGGACGCGTTACCCCTTTCCAACGTTCATCTAACTCCCAGCTTTCTTGTAACTTTTGTACTCTTTCGTTTTTCATCTCTTCCATCCCCTTTTCCTTTTATAAAATCTCGTAACCTGGTAATGTTAAAAATGTTTCAAATTCATCATTACGCACCAAATTAGTAAAAAGCTTTGTTGCTTCTACAAATCTACCTTTCTCAAACTGTTCCTTGCCAATCTCTCGTTCTATTTTCGCTAGCTCTTCCGATTTAAACTCTTCTACTAAAGCAAATGTTATCTTGCGACCATCGTTTAGCTTCCCGCCTTCATGACGAATCCATTGCCACACTTGCGCACGTGAAATTTCTGCCGTTGCTGCATCTTCCATCAAATTATAAATCGGTGCTGCCCCGCGGCCACTTAACCATGATGCAATATATTGAATGCCGACGCTAATATTCATACGAAGCCCTTTTTCTGTAATCGTTCCCACCGGTACTTCTAACAAATCCTTTTCTGTTACATCAATCTCTTCACGCTTTCTAAAAATTTGATTCGGTGTTTTCATAATGTGATTAAACACTTCCAGCGCAACCGGTACAAGTCCCGGATGGGCAACCCAAGTCCCGTCATGTCCATCTAAAGCTTCACGTTCTTTATCAGCACGAACTTTTTCAAAAGCAGCTTCATTCGCTTCCGGATTATTTTTAATCGGAATTTGTGCTGCCATTCCGCCAATTGCTGGTGCATTCCGGCGATGGCACGTTTGAATTACTTTTAAAGAATACGCACGCATAAACGGAGCCGTCATTGTAACTTGCACCCTGTCTGGAAGCAAGAATTTATTATGATTACGAAAGCTTTTTAAGAAACTAAAAATATAATCCCAACGCCCGCAATTTAGCCCTGCTGAATGATCACGGAGTTCATATAAAATTTCATCCATCTCAAAAGAAGCGTGGATTGTTTCTAATAACACTGTTGCTTTAATCGTTCCATTCGGAATCCCGATATATTTCTGTGCAAAAATAAAAACATCATTCCACAACCTGGCTTCTAAATAGCTCTCTATTTTCGGTAAGTAAAAATATGGTCCGCTTCCTTTTTCTAATAATGTTTTTGCATTATGGAAAAAGTACAAACCAAAATCAACGAGACTACCTGACATCTTTTCTCCATCGACTAACATATGTTTTTCTTCTAAATGCCAGCCGCGCGGACGAACAATAAGTACAGCTGTTTTATCACTTAAACGATATTCCTTGCCACTAGGGTTTTTATATGAAATCGTTCCCTTTACTGCATCTCTTAAATTAATTTGGCCATCCATCGCATTTTGCCACGTTGGCGAATTAGAATCTTCAAAGTCTGCCATAAAGAGATGTGCGCCTGAGTTTAAAGCATTAATAACCATCTTACGATCTACTGGTCCTGTAATCTCCACACGACGATCTTCTAAATCTTTTGGAAGCGGGGCAATCGTCCAATCTCCAGCACGTATATGTGCTGTTTCTGGTAAAAAGCTTGGAAACTCCCCTGCATCAATTCTTTTTTGCTTTTCCACACGTTTTTGCAGTAAATTTTTACGGCGTGTATTAAAATTCTCATGCAGCTCTTTTAAAAAAGTGAGCGCTTCCGATGTCAAAATTTCTCCATACGCCGGTAATACTTCTAAAGCGAGTGTAACCCGTGAAGTTTGCGTCGACATATTAGCATCCCCTCCGTAAGCTGTTTTATAACAGATTTGATTTTATGTTTTATATTATATAACAAATTCTCTGAAAGTGAAGAGAATTTTTGGAAATTTTACTTATTTTTTTTATGGAACATCGATTTCATCTACATATGAAAGCCATTTTTTACACATCAAAAAAAAGCCACTGTTATACAACAACCGCTTTTTCATTTCACACCTAATCATCATGTACTTATTTTATTCTTGAGAAAGGAGTCCCATCCCATATCCATTAAACTAAAAAAATTAATACCCCTAATGCTATTCTTTCGAAAGAATAGATAGTGTTTTTTATGAATCATTCAATTTCAAATGAATTAAACTTCTTTTCCAAAGAACTATAACAATTTTTTATTTTTCATAAACAGCTGTATAAAGCTTTTCTTAGTTCAAGTTCTCTTGGTTCATTGGCCATACCAAATCCATGTTTGTTCATCGCATAGGCATAACCTAGCTTCTCATCTGGATCGGCAAAACAGAACGACCCTCCTGCGCCTGGATGGCCAAAAGAGCTTTCACTTTGTCCGAATTGCATATCCGAAAAGTGTTTCCAAAATCCCAAAGAATAGGCTATGTTTATACAATTCACATGATCATAATACCCTTCTTTCGGAGGGACAGCTTTTTTTCTTAATTCATTTATTGTTTCTTCCCTTAATCCGAGTGCTTTTCCACCACTAGCAAAAGCACCGTAAATTTTCGCCATTGCTCTTACTTGCCCCACACCATTTCCAGAAGGAAATTCTATCGATAAAATTGGACGATGATTAAAATTATCATTGGCTACAAATTTTTTAGGATCTACTAAACTTCTCGCTACTAATGACTTTGCATTAAGAAAACCAAGTAACATTTTTATAGGCAACTTTGTTATCCCCCTAAGTAACTGAATGGGGTGATTTATCCCTTCAATCGTTGTTATCCTCTCTTCAGAAATATCTTCAGGAAGCCCAATATAAAACTCTGCTTTTAGTGGCTCTGCTATTTCCTCTTGAAAGAAATCTTTTAAGGCTCGATGTTTAGGATCTGCCCTTTTAATCAGTTCTCCAATTAAGGTTCCAATTGTCCATGCATGATAGCCCTGGATTTTCCCAACCTCCCAAGCTGGTTTGCTTGCAGCAAGGGAATTTGATAGATGAGAAGTATCTAAGTCTTCTAACCTGTCGATTTTAAGTCCATTGAGAGGTGACAAACCAGCTTGATGTGCTAGAAGCTGTCGAACAGTTATTTTTTCTTTTCCATTCTGAGCAAACTCAGGCCAATATGAACTCACTTTCTCATCATAGTTAATGTACCCCCTAGAATGCGCTAAACTTAAAGCCAATGCAGCAAAACCTTTTGTAGCTGAAAACACTTGAACAAGTGTATCTTTTTCCCATTCCGCACGAGTCTGTCGATCTCGATATCCACCCCATAAATCAACGACTGCTTCATTATTAATGTATACAGAAAAAGCCGCTCCAACTTCTCCTCTCTCCGTAAAATTTCTAATAAATTCCTCCTTCACCAATTCAAATCCTGGTGCAACAAATCCATGAATTGACATATTATTTCTTCTCCCCCTTTGTTGGTATAATCTAGTCTTTTATCCGAGATAACATTTATATATTCACAAAATGCAAATAATTCAATAAAATAAACCTATCAAATATTTGACTAAATGTCTATAAATAGTCAAATAAAAACAGGCGGGGATATATTATGGCAAGAATTACATCTGAACAGAGAAAACAAATACACGAGACTCTTCTCGTTAAGAGTAAAGAGCTGTTTATTCAATATGGATTCTCTAAAACTAGTATTGATGACATAGTAAATGCATGTGGAATCGCAAAAGGGTCTTTTTATTCATATTATTCATCAAAAGAAGAGTTATTTTACGCAGTGTTGCGAAAAGAGGAGAAAGTGAAAGATCAAATCATTTCAGAAATTATGTGTGAGTCTCTACCACCAAAAGAACTTTTAATTCGTTTCTTTGAAACATCTTTTAAAACCATAGAACAAAACCCATTTTTACAAAGTCTTTATCAAAGAGGTGAATATGATCGAATTGTGAAAAGACTTCCTAAGGAACTTCTAGATAAACATGCAAGGGAAGATTTAGATAGTTCTTTGAACTTCGTAAAGTTTTTACAGGAAAAAGGTGTTACAGAAGATGATCCCGAAGTACTTATTGGCCTTTTTCGAACAACTATACTTATTCCATTACATAGACAAGAGATTGGAGAACCAACTTTTTCGAAGATGATGAAAAAAATGATTGAATGTTTATCAGAAGGTTTAACACAACAACAAAAGTGAATTTCATTTATTATAAAGTCACTTACTTGAAGACTTCAAATTTCACTTTAATAAAAATTATGATTCAAAGATGTACGCTATATTCTCTATTAACATAGGATATATACATACAAAAATAATAAAATCACCCCATTTTGATCCATACCTTTGCAAAATGGGGTAATTTTGTTCCCTTTACATACAGTAACCATGCACTTAGCATTCACACTCTATTCATGATGATAAAAAACAAATTACTTCGAAGATACTATTGTACTTGGTTCCTTTTCCTTACTCGTTACTTCCTCAGGTTTCGATTTTCTAAAAGTAAATGCCATCCCAACAAAAATCAAAATAATTCCCGCTGTCTGCATCGTGGTCGGACGAAACCCTGTAAATGCTGTATCAAGTAAAATAGCTACACCTGGATCCAAAAACACTAATACAGAAATGAGCCTTGTTGGTAAATCTCTTAAACTATCAAAAAATAAGTAATAAACAAAGCCAGTATGAATAAGTCCTGTCGCTGTAATCGCAATCCAATTACTCTCTGTTAACCCTTGAAATGCTCCAAAGTCTACAAATGGTAGTAACAGAAATATCCCTAAAAAAGTTTGCAAAAATGTCATTGCATATGCACTTGTTTGTTTAATCCCTTTTCCTAACAAGGTGGTAAATGCATAAAATAATGCTGCAAGAAGTGCCCAAACCATCCCAGAGGACATTAACTTTTCTATCGAAACACTTCCATCTACTCCCGCTACTAAAACAGTACCGAGAAAACAAATAACAATTGAAATAACAGATAGCATTGTTAATTTTTCTTTAAACACGACACTCCCAATCATTAATACGATAATTGGTGCAAGATGATACACAGAAATTGCAATTGTCACTGACATGACTTCGAAAGCTTTAAACAGAAACACCCAGTTAAAAACAAGAAAGACACCACACCCTAATATTTGCAGTATTTCTTTTCGATTCCACTTTTCTTCTTTAAACTGACCTGTTGCAATCCAACATAACGTTAAAAATATAGTGGCACAAATACAACGAACAAATACTAATTCAAATGATGGTAAATTTGTTTTTACTGAAAAAAATCCGATTGAGCCAAAAATAGACATCGATATGATCATTTTTATAGCTGGCGATGATTTTGTTTGGAATAACCTATTTGCGGCGCTCTTTTGAAACAATATAAACAACCCCCATTAGTTTAAAACGAACATTTACATTTCAAGTTTCGTAATATTCTCAATTTTAAATATACAATAAGATGAATGGAATGTAAAAAATCGTAAAGATACTTAAAGCCATTTATTCTCACGAAGTGGCATTTGCAATCCTCATTCCTTTTACAATGTAAAGCATCATTGTAAAAAATAAAGATGATAAAAGGCAATATAGAAATACTCGTTTTCCCCGTTATAGCCACCTATATATTTTACCATATTTTACATAAAAATATTTTTTCCTAAACAATCTATTTTGATTTTCTAACATATACATCACGGCTATGTAAACAAAAAGTGACATCCTCTCTTTTGTTTTCACATGGCATGGGGCGAAAATAGGCACTGATTCTTCTATGCATGGACAGATCCTGTTGTAGCTTTGGAATAAAGTTTGATCAAAAACATGTTGTTTATTTTAGAATTGACATGAAATTATATTAAGTTTATACTGTCAGTAACACACCACTGTTAATGACAGTATAATGTTATTAACAGTAATATGTTACTGTTTTGATAACAAAACTATTTTTTACATTTCATTAAGGAGGTTAGATGTTTTATGAAACATACAGGGAGACATACAGGTGCATTTCTTTTGCTGTTTTTAACAGAGGGAGATAGTTATGGAGGGAAACTTCTGCAGAAATGTGAAGAAGAGCTTCCCATCAATCCAATTGATAGTGCCATTATATACCGCACCCTAAAAAAATTAGAAAACGAAGGTGCTGTTGAGTCTTATTTGGATACATCTGATCAAGATAAGCCGAGAAAGATGTACAAAATTACTACAGTGGGAAAAAAACAATTAGAAGAGTTTCAAATAGATATTGAAGAAAAAATTAAAAACTTATCATTTTTCTTAGACAAATATAAAGACTGGAAAGAGTCTAATCATGATTAATGGCGCTCTCCTTTACTCTTTAGCCATTATTCTTATCAGTATTTCTTTTGTAAAGGATCGGAATAAAACAAAAGATGCTCTATTAAAGTCATGGAAAATGTTTCGTAATCTTATACCTTCCATGCTATCAATTATGCTTTTCGTTGGACTATCACTATCTATATTAACGCCTTCCTTCATTTCTTCCATCATTGGGGAAAAATCTGGATTCATCGGTATTGTTTATTCAGCAATAATTGGCTCTGTTGCACTCATTCCAAGCTTTGTTGTGTTTCCTCTTGGAAATACATTAGTCCAAAATGGTGCGGGCCTCCCTCAAGTTGCGGCATTAATGTCTACATTAATGTCAGTAGGAATCACAACTTTACCGATGGAACAAAAGATATTTGGGCGAAGTTTTGCTTATTCTCGTAATGCATCCGCATTGTTAATGTCTCTCATATTCTCGTATATTATTTGGGTGGTGATGGTATGAATGAATTAAGAAGATATCGTTTCTTTTTCATTTTATTATTTGGGCTCATTATATGTACTTTTATAAACCATTCGTTGGGATGGAACGCATTTCAATTAACAGGAAAAAGTATTTTAGATATGCTGTTTCTACTTCCTCCTGTCTTAATATTCGTAGGATTGCTTGACCAGTGGGTGAAGAAAGAAACATTAATTAAATATATGGGGGAAAAATCTGGCATCTATGGCATCTTATTCTCCCTATTATTAGGAGGAATTGCAGCTGGTCCCCTCTATGTTGCTTTTCCAATCGCGGCACTTTTATTAAAAAAAGGAGCGAGCATACGATACATTGTATTTTTTCTAGGAGTTTGGACAACTGCAAAATTACCGGTTATGGTGTATGAATTTTCTTCATTTGGAGCTAAATTTACACTCATCCATATTTGTTTTGGTCTATTATTTTTCTATTTAATGGGTATTATTTATGAGAAGTTCTATGATAAACGACAATTGTTGAAATATGATATAACTAAAGAAGGATAGAGTTAGAGGAATCGTTCTTTAAGCCTCTAACTTTTAGCTCCTTTCGTAACTGTAACTTTTAATTGAGCTCTCCCCACCTTCACTTCGTTTAGAGGAGAGGGCTTCTCAGTTAAAATGATAAAATTTCACAAAAAACACTTCATACTTTTGGGATTTCCGCATATAAATCACAGCTATGTAAACAAAAATTGATATCCTCTCTTTTGTTTTCACATGGCATGGGGCGAAAAAGGGCTCTGACCGCTTCTATCCATGGACGGACACTCTTTTCCTAAACTTATACGCAAAGAAATGAGAAGCAGCGTTACCGCTGCTCCTCATTTCTTCTGCTTCTCATACTGCTCAAACACATGAATTCTTTCAAAAATTGGCGGATGTGTATATAAGAAAAACTTCACTAACGCCGGTGGATTCACTTGACTTAAACTTGTTTTCGATAAATACTGGAACGTCTTTACACCAGAATTTCCATCTTTCGTTATATCTAAAGCATATTGGTCTGCTGCCCGTTCTTCTATACGTGATACGTAGTTTGATAGTGGGCTTACTGCAAAAGACAACACAGAGGAGATAAGAAAAAATAATGGGATAATCGATAAGCACGCCATCTTTGATAGGCGCAATGTATCTCCCCATTTTCTGAGGCACATATTGATAATACGGCTAATCAAATACATCCCTACAAACGTTAACACAATATAACTCGCCACACCCCAATATATATGTTTCATCACGTAATGTCCCATTTCATGAGCCATAATAAATAAAATCTCTTTATCTTTTAACTGCTGGAGCGTTGTATTCCACAATACAATTCGAGAATTCAATCCAATTCCTGTCACATATGCATTTAGGGCCGTTGTTTTTTCAGACATGTTCACTTCATATACATGCTCAGCTGGAATATCTGCCCTGTCCGCAATTGCTAAAATTTTCTTCTCTAAGTCTTTATTTTGCAATGTAGAAAAATCATTGTATAACGGATCAATTACAACGGGCTGTACAAAGGTTAAAAAAATTGTAAACGGTACTGACAAAGCCCAACCGGCTAGCCACCACCGCTTCGGAAATTTATAAATCAGCCATAAAAGAACAGAAACAACGAGAAACATCATAATATAATTTACCCAAAAATCAATTACATGATCTTTTATCCAACTCGCTGTGGATTGCGTTGAAATACCGTAATCAATTGAGATTTGATGCCCCATCCATTGCAGAGGCAATGCAAGAACGGTTGTAAGCAATGATAAATAAAAGAGATAGATAGCAACTTGAATAACCCGTACTTTCGTCGTTTCTTTTGACCATTTTTCAAAACGATTTGATATACCTAAAACAAGCACAAACAATAAAATAATCCATTCAAGAGGCGTCGCTAAAAAAAAGAGTAAATTTTTCACACGCGAATAATCTTGACTTAATGTAAGTTCCTTTGCATTCATAAACGTCTCTGGATCAGCACTCGTTCCTTTATACATATCTGGAATAATTTCATGATTCCATCCAAATAAATACCAATATATAAATAACGCAAAACCAACGTACAAAAAAAGTGACCACTTCACAACCTTCTTCACGGTATCTCCTCCTCTATGCTGCCTGTCTCTTATTATTGTAAGTTCGTTCCTCCTAAAATAGAACAAGCTAATACATCGAATTGTCATGCAATTTTCAATCCCTCCCCATGAATTTTCGGATTTTTCTTATAAAATAAAATTAGGAGGAGGATGGAAATTGAAAAAAATTTATATTACGTTTACATTAGGTTTAGTCATCGTAATTGGAATTGGAATTTACTATTTTACAGATTATCGTAAAGCTTCTGCTGAAATACCACGTGGAATCGTTATGGAGGATGTAAATGGTACAACGCTATCTTTTGATCAACTACCAAAAAAACTTAAACTCGTAGAATTTATATACACAAAATGCCCTGATATTTGTCCCGTTACTACATACAAAATGAAGCATTTACGAGACGAACTAGAAAAGGATAAACTATTTGGTAAAAAAATTGAATTTATTACAATTACCATTGATCCTAAGTTCGACACAAAAGAAATATTAACTACATATGCCAACACATTTGAAATGAAAAAAACGAAAGGGTGGCACTTACTGCGCGGTGATGAAGATGAAACGAAAAAACTAGCAGATACATTTAACTTTCAGTACCGCGATCCAGGAAGCGGACTCTATATTCATACTTCTAACTCCTATCTACTCGATGAAAATGATCGTTTAATCGAAGTCTTCGGTATGGGAGAACGTGGTTTTAACAGCAAAAAAGTGCTTGAGAAAATTAAAAATGCATTATAAAAACCTCTTCATCATTCGAAGAGGTTTTTCACACATATTATTCTATATAAACTATGCTACGAAACTTTAAACCTATCCATTCTACACTCTCTATTTATCCCGCATTAACGGGCAGTAAAAGCCCGATTGGTGAGGGCCTTTAATCAGTGGGTGATGAAGAGCCCCCACTGATTAAAGTTTCACTTTATCTATCTGTATGTTTCTTCGGCTCATATGTTGGAATAAGAAGCGCACTCGCAATCCAGCAAACAAGACCGAAACCACTTATATATTTCCCGTATTCATAATGGTTTAGATAAACCTTCCCTACAAGAATTAAGATAAATCCAAGTAACACAACTACATAGCCAACTTGTTTTTTCGACAATACCAATCAGCACTCCTTATTGAAAAATGTTAACAAAAAAACTTAAATCCTGAAAAGAAATGAAGCTATATTTCATAATTCCTTGTACAGCTAGAAGTAGTATAAGACCAAGTACACATATATAATTAATTCCATCTTCACTTCTTTTCTCAACTACAATTCCGCCCCCAATGCATAGTAGCCCTAGAAGATGAAGTGCTAAATAAACAAAAAAGTATGCTTCATTCCAGCGAAAGCCTACATTCACTGTTGTAATCACAATTAAACTCACCATGATTACATAAAACAATTTATTTGATTGAATTGTTTCATTCATAGAATCATATCCATTCCTTTCTATATAAATCTTTTTTGATTTTCCAACATACAAATCGCCGTTATGAAAACAAAAGGTGACCTGTATTTTTATTTTCACTTAGCATGAGGATGAAATATGCTCTGACCGCTTCTATCCATAGACGGATTCTCTCTCTAGCCTAAAAAAGATAGGTATATCTTTTTTATTATTCAATAAATTCTACGTTCTCTAACCTATATCTCTCATTTTATTCGTATATACTACCGACACCTCTTTATTCATATAACGACGATTCACGAACAAAAAGACGAGTACTAAATTTAATCCAATGATAAAAATAATAAGTCCTGTAAAAAATGGAGTTTGATTAGAAAAATCCGCAAAGCTTATCATTTCTTCCTTACTGAACATAAAAGATGTAATAAGTACGATTGCATTATTTAACATATGAATACTAATCGGCATCAGTAAGCTTTTCGTCCGAATGTATACAATTGATAGTACGATACTAAACATGACAGCACTGAGGAAATCAATATGAAAACATCCGAAAAGAATCGCTACAATAACCATCGCTTTTCCGGTTCCCCATTTCGCTGCAAAACGCTGAAATAGAAATCCCCTAAATACAAATTCACATACAATAGGAGCTACTAGTACGATTATTATAAATTGATATATGTATCCGCCTGCACTCCCTATAATCGGTTCATGTAATATATTTATAATAAAATCCGGTGTAATCCATACAAAGCTATACATATACAATACAAGATATCCATAACTAAAAAGGCATAGCATTCCCGTAATCATTAAAACTTGTAAAAGATTAAATGCTTCTCTTCTATTTACAAATAAAGTAAATGGAATACGATGGCGCTTACATTGATACCATAACCAAAGTGATGGAAATATGTAGAGTACAAGTGTGCTTGCAAAAGAAGAAATTGATATATGAAATGTATTCTCTAACAATTGTTTACTAATACGTTCAATCAAAACAAGTAGTGTAAATACAATCAAAAAATATCTGGCTCGCATCGAACAAAACGGATTCACACTCATCTCCTCCCCTATGTTACATTTATCATATCATTCGAATCTTATTTTTAAGCAAAGAAAACCTTAAATTTTCCTTAAAAATCCCATAACTTACAATAAAATGTTATGATATTCGATGAAAATAGGGGGCGATTCAGATTGTATAATGCAAATGTTTTACTTGTTGATGATGAAACGGCAATTTTACAACTATTAACTACTATTCTACAAAAAGAAGGATTTTCTCATATTACAACTGCTACATCTGCAGAAGAAGCTTTACAATTCGTAGAACAAAATCGTTATGACTTAATGATTTTAGATGTCATGCTTCCCGGGCAATCTGGTTTTGACATTTGTCCAATTATTCGTCAAAAAACAGATTGTCCAATTTTCTTTCTAACAGCAAAATCATCTGATTTAGATAAAGTATCTGGCTTCTTATACGGGGCAGACGACTATATTACAAAACCATTCAATCCACTGGAAGTCGTCGCTCGTATGAAAGCTCAACTTCGAAGACATATGAAACAAACTACACAACCTATGAAAGAGACACACTTTCTTTCATTTGGGAGATTTCAGGTCGATAAACATGCAGCTGAATTACAAGTAGATGGGAAAATTGTGGAATGTTCAGCTCAGCTCTTTCAACTACTACTCTTTTTCTGTGAACATCCTAATTACGTATTCTCAAAAGAAGAAATATACGAAAAAGTATGGGGGGCTCCTGCCTATAATGGAGATGACAACACAGTTATGGTTCATATTCGAAAACTACGTGAAAAAATTGAGCTTGACCCAAGTAACCCTCAATACATTAAAACTGTTCGCGGACTTGGTTATAAATTCATCGCAAAGTAGGTACCAACTATGAATTTAAGTAGAAGAATTATTATACAATTTATTATACAACATATTTTCGTCTTGTTTACTTTACTCATTGCAGTCATCGTCGCTTTCGTCTACCTGGGGCATCTTTTTAGTACGACCCTTTATGAACCAAATGTTCCAGAGTTTGATAACTTTACTATGTCTCAGCATGTTTCTTCAGAAAATGGACGTATTACATTAAGTTCTGAGGTAAAGGAAATGATTGAGGAGAAAAATGATTGGCTTCAAATTGTCGATAAAAATGGAAAGGTACTCTATGACTTCAATACTCCTGAAGATGTTCCTGGTTCTTATACAAAAACAACATTAGTTGCTTATTTGCAGCATCATATACAAAGCCCTTACAAATTTACGTATTGGGACATTGAAGTTAAAGAGAAGACAGCAATTGTGATTTATGGTGGAAAGCTAAAGAGTAATACTTTACTGCAAGAGTTAAAACAAGAACACGGTTCACCATTATCAGCTGAATTTTCTTTAACAGAAAAAGAAAAGAAACAGCTTACCGCAGAAGGTGCTACGCTGCAAATATTTAACGCACAAGGAGAAGAGATTTTTGCTTATCCTAAAACAAAAAGAAACTCCTTTTCAGCCATTCAAGCTGTACTTTCTGAAAAAGAGCCTTGGAATCACAAAGAAAATATCTCGAGTTTATATAATCCAGAGGACCAAACCTTATTTACCATAACAGTAAAAAATGATCATTACTATCCATCTGATATGAATGAAGATTTATTAACAAAAAAAATATTCATAGGATTTGGAGTTATTATTCTAATCGCTTTTGTCTACTTAGTTATTCTTTCTATTTGGTACGGAAGAAAATTTGGTAAACCATTATTACACACAATGCGTTGGCTCAAAAATATAGCTAGTGGAAAATATGAAGAACCGGTAAGTAAAAAAGGAAGAGCAGTTCGCTTCCGGCGCTCAGGTAAAGAAAAATGGTCATTCAGACTGTTTAAAGATGTAACAAATGCTCTAGAGCACCTTTCTATTACACTCAAAAAAAATGAGTCCATACGACAAGTTATTCAACAAACACGTGAGGAATGGATTACTGGCCTCACTCATGATTTAAAAACACCACTCAGTTCCATTTATGGGTACTCTCTATTACTAGAATCGAAACAATATAACTGGGATGATAACGACATTCAACAATTCGGTCGTGTTATACGAGAAAAATCTCAATATATGACAACATTAATTGATGATCTAAGCTTAACTTACCAATTAAAAAACAACGCAATTCCCTCTCAGCACGTTAAAGTTGAGATTAATCAATTTGTCCAAAAAGTCTTGTTACAATTTATTAATAACCCGACACTTCAAAATCAAAACATAGAATTTGTTCCTAGTTCCAATGCAATTCATTACTCTATTGAAGAAAAATGGTTCCAACGTATCATTGAGAATTTATTAGCAAATGCAGTAAAGCATAATAATGAAACAACAAATGTTATTGTAAAACTTGGACAGAATAAACAATCTTTTACACTCTCTATTTCTGATAATGGAAAAGGAATGGATGAGCAAACGAAAGAGCTTTTATTTGAACGATATTACCGCGGTACAAATACTGAAGAAAACAACGCAGGAACAGGCCTTGGCTTAGCGATTACAAAACAACTTGTTCTTGCACATAACGGTACGATTTCCATTGAAAGTGAAATTGAAAAAGGAACAACCATTACGATGGTGTTCCCATTCTCACCTAATAGCAAAAAAGAGTCCTAATATAAAGTGAAACTCTAATCAGCGGGGATAAACTCCCCCCGCTGATTCAAGTTTCACTTTAGTTATCATTTGCTCCAATTCTAATGGTTGAAATGTATATGGTTGTACATCATATCCGATGTTGTAAGTAAAAGACAGGTAACAATTTTGATATTAGGAAAGTACTACTATAGTTAATAGGAAATCCGTATATAGTAGTCCACCAATAATACGTGGTACTACATTTCATGAAACTTTGTACTATGAAACCATCTACTTTTTAACTTTTGTTTTGAATTAACCCTTATTTTCCCTATAATATATGGACCTATTTTTGTCTTATTTAGGAGATATACCACAGGAATTGGACATAGTATACCAACCAACATATCAATACTTATTGTGCCAAAAAGAGTATTAAACTGAGGCATTTTTGCTAATATCATATTAGATATAGTCCGATGAAAAAACGGATGTAGCAAATAAATTCCAAATGAGTATTGATTGATTAGTATTAAAAATTTAGGTACATGTTTTATTTTTGATGCAATATGGAAAAGCACCAGTATTGTAGATATTGTAAATAAAAGAACATCCACTCTTTTAGAACTAGTAACAGTTAAAATATTGAAATGTTGAAAAAGAATAACGATGATTCCTGTTAATATCCATGAAGAGATGATCCATTTACGGTTTTTATTTAACCATGTTTTAAAGTATTCATAATGAGCACCTGCATAATATCCAATAAAGAAGTAAATGATCCAGCCCGGAAATGGAATCCAAGAGTAGTAATACCAAATATCATTTGCATATGGAATATCAAACGGTTGAATAAAATTAAAAAAGCCTAAGTAGATTAAATTAATCAGTAACGAGAAAATAAGAACAAATTTAGGAGAAAAAAACTTCTCAATTTTATTAAAAATAATGTGCAAAAAGTAGAACTGAAATATAATTAAAACAAAATAGCCATGGAACTCTCCTAATACAATATTTCTTATAGATTGTACTAAGATTGCATGGAATCCATTCGTATAATTTGAAATAGCTGCATAAAAAATACCCATACATATAAAAGGCAATAAAATAAATTTTACTCTTTTTAAAATGAATTGATTAGGTACTTTATCCCTATAATTATAAGCTATTACAAATTCAGATATAAAAACAAACATAGGTGTACCGTACATAAGTAGTAATTGAAGATACGATACCAATACATCTATTGTATTTTCAGATGCAAAATTTGCAGAACTTCGTGTTATGGCATGTATGAGAACTACACTTAAACATGCTAAACTTCTTAATATAGTAATTTCTGAAACTTTGTTTTTCATAAATTCCACCTTCAACATAAATTACATATCCATAATTCCAAATGAATTTTCGACATAGCAAATTTATTTGGAAAAGCAACTTATTTTTCAAAATCTACAGCCGCATCTATCTCAATTCCTGTTTTTCTTTTAATGATAAGAAAGTAGTTTGTTCAGTGAATAATGATAGTGAGATGCCAGTCCTATTACACCATCATTAAATTTTTACGTATTTTGAAATATTTCCACATATAACTGTTCTTTCATTTGCTTTACTTTATTTCTTTATTTTTCCTCTTAAGAGTAATATAGACAAGAGGAATAGGTACTTAAACGTGGTAAAAAATAAAGTGAAACTTTAATCAGTGGAGGTTTTTTTCATCCCCACTGATTATTAGCCCGACCAATCGGGCTTTTACGGGATAAAATAGGATTTGTAGAATAGATATGCAAATCATATGATACTGGCTATTTCTTAAAAAAAGCTTAAAACCGATTAAAGCGATAATGGATAATCCAAATTTTAATCCAATCAAAATTATCAAAGTACATTTCCAATTTTTCTAGCTAATTGTTTCAAAGCATATGGTAACATATATTGTTGTAATTCTTGAGAAACCAATTCTAGTTTATTAGAAATCGATAAATTTGTTCAAAAAACGCCATACTTCCTGCATACTTTCTGCATACTTATATAAAAAAATGGCGTTTTTCTAATTATTTAGATACAAATTCACCTCAGCTTAATAGCAATGAAATGATATTCTATTAGTATGTAAGCCTTTCAAACCTTTTGAAGGATTTCTTCATTCACATAGTCTTTGCTAACAGAAATATATATAATTCGTTTAAGAAAACATAATTCTTTTTACGATTCAGTATGCTTCTTCGTAAATAAGGCCGTCCACAGTCCAGAGACGCCAAATACTTTATTCGATTGTTTTATTTCTTTCATTCTACGTATTTCTACTTTAAAAAAACCTCTAAAGATATCTCTAAGCTTTTCATCTGTAAAACCTAATCCACTTTTAAGATTTTGTAGTTTGTACACTTCCCAATCCGTTTCATACGAATACTTCATGAACAGCCCCTACTTCCATACCGTCGTCACTTTTCATAATCGTTGGACGCAGCGCCCGAAGCCGAGCTATCGTTTACACAACTTCTTTAATATGATTAATCTTAGCCTTAATACGAAAAAAAGTTTCCTAGAATCTAGGAAACTTTTTCTCTTCTTATTGTTGTTTCTTCTGCACCGGCAACCAAATCTCAACTTGCGCAAACTCGCTCTTATCCTCATGACAACGTTCATCGTATAATTCAAACTCTGTAACTCCAGCATGTTCATACCCTGAGTGCGGGAACCATTCTGTGAAAACTGCATTCCACGTTTGTTGAATGGAAGATACCATATCTTTATGCGGTACTTTAGGCGTTGTAAATACAGCGTAAGTTGCTTCTGGGAACGTGCGCTGCGCTAGTTCAGTCGGTACCCCATCAAAACTTGTAACTTCCATTCCAATAATATACGTAAAATCCCCTGTTTCTAAATTAAAATCCGTGCACATTCCAAGCTCTACATATTGATCTGTATGTTTACGGTTTGTAATGTTACTCGCAAGATTGTTTTGTAAATAACGGTCCCAAAATGCCGGAATATCTTTAAGGTTTTTCCCTTCTTTACTAGACGTCTTCATCTCATATCCAGCCACATGAAACGCTGGTTTTTTTTCAATACGAAATTCCATTTGTATTCCCCCTAAATATGGATTGAACTTCCGCTGCTTCACATTTGCTTTATAATACATCGGTGTCTTAATTCCTTGCCTTCGGTAGCTACTTGGCGTCATCTGAAACAACTTTTTAAAGGCTCGAATGAACGTTTCATGAGATTGAAAGCCATGTTCTAATGCGATATCAAGAATTTTTTCTTCCGTATGAGAAAGCCGATAAGCTGCCCGGGCTAGCCTCCTCCTACGAACATACTCCATGACAGTATCGCCTACTAGCGCTTGGAATACGCGATGAAAATGATACTCCGAGAACCCTGCAATACGAGCCAAATTACTTAATGTTTGCTTCTCCATTACATCTTCTTCAATATAATCAATTGCTTTTTGAATTTGTGTTTCATAGCTTTCCATCTCTGTTCACCCGCCTTATGTATTATCATAAAAGAGAAGACAATTCTTTTCTTGACGTTTTTTGCTTTTATTTTACAGAAATTTGTAACTTTTTCATATTACATTCGTTGTTATAAGTGAAAGGAGGGAGATAATTGAAAAAACATGGTGTGAAAGTGTACGGTATTGTCATTACTGGCCCATCGAAAGAATTAGTAAAATTACAAAATTCTCCTCATGTTCGCGACGCTACTCTTGGAGATATTGAGTTTTGGAATTGGTTTAAGCGTCCAAGTGGTTCTCGTCACTAAAGTGAAAACAACCATTCGAAGTTGAATGGTTGTTTTATTATTACATCACTCAAAAGTAACATCGATATGAATAACTTCCGACCGGCTCCCAAGTCTAAGCGGCGGACCCCAAAATCCGAATCCAGAAGAAACAATCGCATGAAATGTTTCCTTTTGTAAGTATCCCCAGTCCAGTTCATACATTCTTCTAGTAATAAGATGATTCGGTGCCATTTGTCCTCTATGCGTATGGCCCGATAATAATAAATCAACGCCAGATTCCGCTGCCTGTTTTAATTCAAACGGCTGATGATCTATCGCTATAACAGGAAGCGATTTATCTACGGTGCTCATTAACTCTTCGAAACTTTGACGATCTCGCTCCGTTTTATCTCTTCTTCCAACGAGATAAAAACCCTCTTCCATTTTGATTACTTCATCTAACATGATATGAATATCGATTTTCTTCATTTCTTGCAAAAATTCTGGAATGGCTCTTCCGTAATATTCATGATTTCCGAGTACTCCATACACACCAAGAGGCGCCTGCATTTGTTTCATAACTTGTCCCATGTTCTTTTTTATAAATTCTCCAGGATGGTCATCAATGATATCCCCTGGCAACAAAATAATATCGGGCTTCATTTCATTTACATGGTGCACGAGTCTTTTCAAATGAGAAACACCTGATAATTTGCCAAAATGCATATCAGACGCCATCGCAATGCGAAGCGTTTTCCGCCTTTTCGCTTCTTTTGGTATGTGAATTTCATACTTTCGAACAATCGGACTATATGCATTAAATGTTCCATAACCAAATATGAAAAGAAACATAATAAGGGTAACAATTCCTGTCCAAATAATAGCTGTATCTCTCGGCACCGCTACCAGTTGTAAGATAAATACTGCTATATCAGCTAGCGGCAGCAAAATAAGTGCATATTGCATTACCGCAAACCAATAGGAACCAATTGTCCTTAAGAACGGAAGGAATTTGAAAACCTGGACGATTACATACGCATATGAGAATAATGCAACTAACAAAGCATAATATCCCCAAGATTGCCAACCAAAACTTGTTTGAAGCCAAACCCATCCGTTCCATCCGATGTAGAACATCAGTAATGTATATAGAATCAAAATAGTAACTATATTAAAATACCGACGAATTTTCACAGCGTGCCTCCTTTTCTCTTTCTTTTATTATAACTCGATAGCTATTCAAACTATAAATATTACGTATCATGAACGACTAACAATTCCCTATCATTTCATAAAATGAAGCTTTAATTAGTTGGGATTTTCTTCCTCTCCCCCTAATCTCTTTGCTTTTGCTGAATGTTGTAGTACGTACTATCCAAAAAAGTTTGCTCATTTTAGGATACGTTTTGTTGAGCAGGGACAGGAACATTTTCTTTTATTGAAAAGTTTTAATATCTTCTGCTATATTTAAAAAGAAACTAAAGGAAGTGCTACTTGATGAAACAGGCTCTAGTAATCATTGACATGCAAGAAATTTTCTTTAATTATCCTCAAAACTATTTATTTAACAATGAGCAATTAGTTACAAATATAAACGAACTAATTAAGCAAGCTCATGAAAAAAATGTACAAGTTATCTTTATTCAACATACGAGTCAAAACGAACAAGACGAACTTTTTGAAGGAAAAGATGACTGGAAACTTCATAAAAATTTATTCGTATCCCCTACCGATAAAATTATCCAAAAATCAAAATGGGATTCATTCTATCAAACTGAACTCTTAGATTACTTACAGACCAATGAAATAGAACAACTTATTTTTGCAGGAGCACAGACGGAATTTTGTCTCGACACAACGATTAGAGCTGCCTTTAGTTTAGGGTATCAAAAAAATCTACTTTTCAAAGAAACACATAGTACAATAGATGGTGCTATTTTAGATGCGGGTGATATTATTAATCATCATCAATCGATTTGGAATAACAGATTCCTAACTGTCATTGATGGTAAAATAAAATTATAAATATAGAATTCTATTATAAAAATAAAACGAACCATCCTTATTTACGGACGGTTCGTTTTATTTTCCCTAACAGGTATCCATGTTTTATGCTTGCACTGCCTTTTCCCTTAACGCTCTTCTAAGTAGTTTACCAGTCGTATTCTTCGGCAACTCCTCCAAAAACTCGATACTCTTTGGCACCTTATATTTTGCAAGATGTAAAGAACAGTAATGCGTTAACTCCTCTTCTGTTACCGCACCATTCTTCAGAACAACATAGGCGCGCACTGCTTCTCCTAAGTTTTCATCTGGAACACCAATCGCAACAACTTCCGCAACCGCTTCATGTTGATATAGTACTTCTTCTACTTCACGAGGATATACGTTATAACCGCCTACAAGGACAATATCTTTTTACGATCAACAATATAAAAGTAACCTTCATCATCCATTCTTGCTAAGTCCCCTGTATACAGCCATCCATCACGAAGCACTGCCGCTGTGTCTTCTGGTGCATTATAATATCCTTTCATCACGTTTGGACCACGAACAATTAATTCACCTACTTCGCCTACAGAAACTTCTTCCCCAAGCTCATTCACAATTTTATTTTCCACATGCCAAATATTTGTTCCAATCGAACCTGGTTTACGCGGACGATCTAATGGATTAAAGCAAGTAACTGGTGAAGCCTCTGATAATCCATATCCCTCTGAAACAATAACATTAAAGCGATTTTCAAAGTTTTTCAGGAGAGCAACAGGCATAGAAGCCCCGCCAGAAATACATAGACGAAGTGTCTGAACATCGTCTGCGCTTGCTTCCTCATATAAATATAAATAATTGTACATTGTCGGTACACCGGCAAATATTGTCGGTTCATACGTACGACAAATACGAAATACTTCTTTCGGACTAAACTTTGGTAGCATTAAAATCGTTGCACCGTTAACAATTGGGGCATTGACTGCAACGGTTAAACAAAACACATGGAACATTGGAAGCGCAGCAACAACGCGATCATCCGCAGTATATTGTAAATACGATGCTACATCGCTAGCATTACTATATAAATTTTTATGTGTAAGCATAGCACCTTTTGGCTTTCCAGTTGTTCCTGACGTATACAAAATAACAGCTACGTCTTCTTCATTTAGCTCAGGACCTTCATAAGATAGGTCACCGGTTCCTATAAGACTAGTAAACGTTTTCATTTTTTCGGTTTCTGTATGATTGAAATCTGCTGAGGTTTCACATATGATGATATGTTCAAGAGAAGGAAGTCTTGTTGTAAGAGATTGTATAACAGGTAGAAGAACGTCGAGTGTGATGATTGTTTTTACATCTCCATTTTGTAAAATATAATGCATTTCGTCTGCTGTATAAATTGGATTAATTGGAACGACAGTTGCTCCAGCTTTCATTGTTCCATATAAACCAATTAAAAAATGTGGTGAATTACCAACAACTAATGCAACATTGTCCCCTTTTCCAATGCCCATTTTTGCTAAATTACTAGAAAACTGTGTGACCATTTTATTTAATTGGTCATATGAGACCGACTGATCCATAAATATATACGCCGGTTTCTCTCCTTTCTGTTTTGCTGTTTCAGCTAAAGATTGAACGAGATTCACACAAACCCCACCTTTATAAAATTTAAAAATTCTAAATACATTATATTAAAAGAAAATTAAACTAGCAAGTAACATTTAATTAACTGCATATAAATGAGCATTCATTCATTTTTTAATTAGAGACTCTATTTCTTGTTTTTATGCGCTTTTTTGCAACAAAATAAAAAACAGTCATACGAACAATATGACTGTTTTTACGAGTTAAAAGAATAACGCTAAGAAATCTTCTTTTGTTATATTACCAAAGTAGCGTTTTACATCTACATCTTCTAAAGCCGCGGCAAAAGCTTCTTTATCAAACTGTACCCCTGTTAAACACTCTTCAATATCATGAACATCTTCCACGCCGAAGAAATCACCGTATACTTTACATTCAGTTACTGTTCCTTTTGTTACCTCTAGGCGAACATCAACTTGTCCAACTGGGAAACGGTGTGAATGTTGTAAGTTGAACTTAGGAGACTTTCCGTAGTTCCAATCCCAATTACGGTAGCGCTCTTCAGAAATTTTATAGATTTCTTTCCAATCTTCTTCTGTTAATTCATACGTTGGAATTTCTGTTTCTCCTTCAAAAATCGTCGCTAGAAGAAGCTGTTTAAATTCTTCCGTTGTCATTTTTTCATTTAAAAATTCCGTAATGTTCGCTACGCGGCTACGAATTGATTTAATCCCTTTTGATTGAATCTTATCCATTTTTACTTTGAGTGCAGATACAACGTGATCGATTTCAGAATCAAATAGTAATGTACCGTGACTAAACATACGACCTTTCGTTGAAAACTGCGCATTACCTGAAATTTTTCTACCTTCAGCTAAAATGTCATTACGACCGCTAAGCTCTGCATTTACACCTAATTTTCCAAGCGCTTTCGTAACAGGCTCTGTGAACTTTTTAAAGTTATGAAAACTATCCCCATCATCTTTCGTAATAAAGCTGAAGTTTAAGTTCCCTAAATCATGATATACAGCGCCTCCGCCAGACAAGCGCCTTACGACATGAATACCTTTTTCTTTTACATAATCAGCATTAATTTCTTCTACTGTGTTTTGGTTTTTTCCAATGATAATAGAAGGTTCGTTAATGTAGAACAAAAGGTATGTTTCATTAATATCTAAATTTTTCACGCAGTATTCTTCAATCGCTAAGTTAATTGTTGGATCTGTAATTCCTTTATTATCAATAAATAACATCATATCTCACCTCATGAATTCCAAACATAACCGCTATGCGCAAGCGTAATGCGGCCGTCAAAAATTTGTTTTGCTTCTTCTACTAAATCAGATATGTTTCCTGTGTGCGGCAGATGCGTTAACAGTAATTCCTTTACATTTGCATTCTTTGCAATATCCGCTACTTCTGTACTATTCATATGCCCTGCTTTTGCAGCTTCCTGATGTGCATACATATTACACTCACAAATAAATAAATCTGCATCTTTTGTAAATGGAATAAATTCAGGAATGTAGCTAGAATCAGCACTATATACGATAACTTTATCTCCCACCGTAATACGCATCGCATAGCATATAACAGGATGCACCGTCTTTAAAAATGAAATAGAGAACGGCCCAATCTGTAATGTTTCTTCCGGATTGTACACAATCCCTTTCGTGTGTGGTGCATGTGTTAAGGAAGAGAATCCTTGCACATCAAATCCATGTCCATAAATCGGTAGTTCTGGTAATTGCCCTTTTGCCATGCTTGTAATTAATCTTGCATATTGCAATACTCCAATATCCGCAACATGATCGTGATGATAATGTGACAACAGAACCGCATCTATATCAGATGGTGTTATATATTTTTGAATCTGTGCTAGTACACCACTACCACAGTCAACAAGTAAACGAAAACCATCGTGTTCAAACAAATACCCCGACGTTGCTTCTCCCACTTCTGGAAAGCCGCCCCAAAAGCCAACAACAGTCATTTTCATATGTATCCATCCTTTCTAAACCACTAGAAATGCAGTATTCTTCCTCTAATGAGAAAGATTTTTACTTACACTCTACATTGTTAACTATAATCCATTTCCTAAACTTTTTCATTATTTTTCACTTTGTTATAAAACAGTTGTTGACATTTCATTTTTGTACTAATACAATGATACTAAGAAATGGAAATGGAGGGATTTACATGATCGATCAACCGATGGAATTTTTCAGAAATTTACCAACAAAAACGTGTGCGCACTGCGGGAAGGAAATTGATGAGCAACACGAAGCATATCATAATAAATGTGACGATTGCGTTCACGAAGAATAATAGTTTGTAAACATAAGAAAAACCTAGCAGACATTGTCTACTAGGCTAGTAACATCGTATTTTTCATCGTTGAACCTTTCACCAAGAGCTCCAGTTCAAACTCATACAATTCTTTTTTACGATAATTTTTCGTATGGATTTTATCCATCATTAAATCAACAACTTTATGAGCCATTTCATCAATTGGCTGTTCAATCGTTGTAATACCCGGTTCTGTAATCTGTGATAAAATTTGATTATCAAAGCCAACTACAGCTAAATCATCAGGAATGCTCCAGCCATGGCGTTTCGCTTCTGCGATAATTCCAGCTGCGACTTCATCGCCTCCTGCCAAAATAGCGGTAGGATTTTTTTTGTCCTTTAATACTTCATGGAATATTCTTTTTCCATCTTCCCAAGAGAAAGCGTTTTCAAGAAAGTCAATCGCTTCTACTTCTTTGCTCTTTTCAGTGATTGCACGTAAAAAGCCCATTTTTCGCTGTTGGCTCACTACTTTTGTTTCATTTCCACGGCAAAAAATAAGGTTGCGATAATCTTGTTCTAGCACATGTTTCGCAGCTATGTATGCCCCTTGCGCATGATCAAATTTAACCGTTGGAATATTTGCTTCTTCAATGTATTCATTACATAACACGATTGGACCGTGTTGTAAATATGGCTCCACGTTCTCCCATGGATTCTCAAGTGAACATAAGATAATACCATCAACTTGTTTTGTTGATAACAGTTGTAAGTATTCCATCTCTTTTTCTGGTAAATATCTTGTTTGACAAATAATCAGTTTATATTTATGTTCGGAAGCAGCAATTTCAATTGCTTCAATAAATCTACTGAAAAAAGGATTTGTAATTCTTGGAACAAGAACTGCAATTGTTTCTGTTTTCTGTTTACGAAGTCTTCTTGCTGCAGAATTAGGAACGAATCCTAAATGCTTCATCGCCAATTGAACTCTCTTTTTCTTCTCATCTGATACATACGGATGGTTGTTAATCACCCGAGAAACCGTTGTTCTTGATAACCCCGCTAATTTCGCCACGTCCTCGATCGTTGACACGAAATTCTCCCCCTTTGTATGAAAACGTTTTCTTAAGTAGATTATATAGTATATTATTGGAAACCGCAATACAGGCTCGCATGATTTTACTATATTAATATTATACATAGAAAAAAGTCTGTTATTTGCAGGAAGATTTGACTCATATTTAGAACTTCACAATAAGGATATTTATTACATATGAAGGATGATATTTCATGAATCGAACAGATTGTTTACTTTCTATTCTCATTGAATTACAGAGAAAGCAAATCGTCACAGCTAACAGCTTAGCTGAAAAATTTGAAATATGTAAAAGAACAATATACAGAGATATGCAAGCACTCAGTGAATCAGGTGTCCCAATCTTTTCAATGCCTGGACAAGGTTATTCTTTAATGGATGGTTATTTCTTGCCGCCCATTCAATTCAAACCAGAAGAGGCAGTAACTCTTCTATTAGGAAGTGATTATGTCGAACAAAATCTCGACTCAGCTTTTTCTACACATGCAAAATCTGCTAAAGAAAAATTAGAAGCAATCCTCCCTTCTGAACAGCAAAAGAAGGTCAAGGAGTTAAGAGGAACTTTTCGTTTCCTCTCCGGTACTTTCTCTCATCAAACATTTGCTCAAGAACAACTAGAGAAACAACTTCTTCTATTACAAGAATCTATTCAGGAACAACAATGTGTTTCTTTTTCTTATCGTAAACTGAATCAAAGTGAACAAAATAAACGTACGGTAAATCCTTATGGTTTAGTCAATATTTCAGGGATTTGGTACATTGTTGCCCATTGTCTACTTCGGCAACAAATACGTCATTTCCGTTTGAATCGCATGGACAACTTACAGCAAGAGCAAACGTTCTTTACTAAACCGGAGAACTTTTATTTACCAGACTATCAACCTGAAAATAATCGAACCATTATCATTCATTTATTATTTCCATCCCATATTGCACACAAAATTATTGAGTCTCGCTACTTTTTTATAGATTCCTATGAACAAAAAGATGATGGCTTTCATGTGCTTCTAACATCAAGAAGTATAGATGAAGTATTTCCATGGGTATTGAGCTGGGGAAGCCAAGTAAAAGTGCTAGAACCGACTATTCTTTCTGAGAAACTTCGAGAAGAAGCAAAGAAAATGCTACAAATGTAATTTTTTCTTTCACTGCTGACATAATGGTGTCAACATCACTCGTTTATAGTGATCCTTAAGAACCACATTTTATAAAAGAAAAGGAGCTAATCCTATGAATCCAAATGTCATTTTAGAGAAATTTGAAAGTGTAGCAATGTATTACATAAAAGAATTAGAGAAATACTCCCTTGAACAATTGAGAAGAAAACCTTCCGAAGACGAATGGTCTCTTGGACAAATGTATAATCACTTACTTACAGCTTCAAATATGCAATTAGATGCCATTGCAAAGTGTACAACTGATTCTGCAACTATAGATGGTAAGAAAACAGAAATGGGTGAAAAAATATATGCAATGGGTGCTTTCCCTCCAGTACAAATAAAAATACCTGATCGCCCAGGATACACGCCTGAAAATCTTACAGATAAAGAGGAAATTAAACAAGCATTGTTACAGATCATTGAGAAAATGAAAGGGATTAAGCCACAACTCCCTTCAATTCTAGCCAATTATAAAGTGGCACATCCAGGACTTGGGTACTTAAATGCTGTAGAGTGGTTTCAATTGATTTATATGCATTTCTCTCACCACCTTCATCAGAAGGAAAGGCTGGAGCAGCATATTATTCTAAAATAAGTGATACTTTATTACTAGAGATATAGTTACTTATTAATTTAAAAGAACTCCTGGTGAATAAGAAAAAGGATTCCCTATATTTTAGGAATCCTCTTTTTGATCTGGAACAGAAGTAAACTAGTACACTTACTTAAAGATTATTTTCAAATTAATTTAACCTGATTTATCCCGCATTAACAGACAGTACCAATCCTTTTAGGCTAAGTCCTCAGTTACTAACATAGAACGGTTTTGAAGGCCTTTGGAACGCAGACTATACCCGACTACTTTTTTCTTGTATTGTTTGATTACATCAACGTGATCGTCGTAACTGTACACAGAAAAACGAACATCGGTTTTTCCTTTTTTCGTATTAATAACTACTGGAGTCCCACTGCTCTGTGGCGGAAAATAATATTTCTCTAAAAATATCGCTTCATTAAATTGATCAATAATTTGAATTTTATCTTTACCTTCTAATTGCTTTCCGTCGATGGTTACAGTGACAGCCGCATCACTAAGTTTTGGATGCAATTCAAATTTGCTGGAAAGCGACTTCACAACAGAGCTTGGAAGGCACGTCACTATTATTTTAAGACCACCGAGAATAATTAACATAACTATAAAATATGTCGTCATATTGTATCATCTCCATTACGTTCTAAATTAATATGATTACATTATTAATATTACCATAGTGTAAATGGTTATTTTTTGTACATTATGTGAAACTTGGTAACACAAAGAAACATACTAGGATTAGTATGTTTTTCTATAATCTATAAATCCCCCCACTTATTCCACGCTTCCTTGACATTTACATGATACATACTTTTATTCCGATCCATAAATCCATGAATGATGAATTCTCTTCTAATTGTACAAAAATCTTCATGATACTGTTTAATAAAAAACCTAGAGGATCACTCCCCTAGGCTTCTATCGATTTTTCTTCTACTAAATTCCGAAATTGTCGCTTATGCATCCAAGTCAACGAACCAATTGTTCCAAGTGATAATATAACAATAAAGATCATTAATATCCCTGCATTTTGCCACATAAATCCGAAGTCTCCACTTGATACAACTGCTTTAAATCCGGATACAGAATATGTCATTGGTAACCACGCATTAAAGTGTTGTAAAAATTTCGGGATTAACTCAAGTGGGAATGTACCTGCGCTTGTTGTTAACTGCATAATTAATGTTAAAATCGCAATAAAACGTCCTGCATCTCCAAAAGCTGTTACTAAGCATTGAATTAACGCAATAAATGCTAAGCTTGTAAGAATACTAAACAGAATGAAATATGGAACACTCTGTACTTCCACACCTAACCCTAGCAATAGCACTAAATCTGCTACTAAAGCCTGAATAATACCCACTGATAATAAAACACCAAATTTACTAATAAACCAGCTAAATCCTGATTTTGGAACACCAACTGTATCACGTAATGGATACACAATCGATAATAAAAGTGCCCCAACAAATAAACCTAGAGATAAGAAATATGGTGTAAATCCTGTTCCGTAGTTTGGAACCTCTGCCATTTTCTCAGTTTGTACTTTCACAGGATCTGCAAACATATTATATGTTTTATTCGTTCCTTTTACTTTACCTGTTTTCTCAGCCCCCTCGCCGAGTTTTGTAGCGAGTTCACCTGATCCATCATTTACTTTTACTAATCCATCTGTTACTTTTCCGGAGCCATCTGCTAGTTTATTTACTCCATCAACTAATTGTCCTGCTCCACTTGATAATGCGCCTAAGCCATTGGTTACTTGACCGGAACCATCCGCTAACTGACCTACTCCCCCAGCCATTTGGTTAGCTCCAGCCGATAAGGTACCTAGTCCGCCTGTTACTTGATTAGAGCCATTTGCTAATTGATTAACACCATCGATTAACTGGCCTGAACCGGTAGATAATTTACCTAAACCACCGTTTAATTTACCAGCTCCTTCTGTTAATTGATTAACACCATCAACTAATTGTGGACTACCACCCGCTAACTCGCTTATACCACTATTTAATTGCTTACTTCCTCCTGCTAATTCACTAGCACCATTCTTCGCTTCTCCTAATTTTTCACCGAATGTTTGGAATCTAGCAACAAACCCAGTTTTTGGATATGACAATCCATTTGCCAATTTGTTTGCTCCTTCAGCAAGCTGTTGTTGACCACCTTTTAGTTTATCAACACCATTTTTCAGTAAAACTTGACCATTTTGAAGGTCATTTGCACCATCAGCAAGTTTTTGCGCACCTACTTGAATTTTCCCCGCACCCTCTTGACCTGCAAGTCCTTTTGTACCTTCTGCAATTCCGCCTGTGCCACCTACAACTTTTTTACTCCCCGCTGTTAGCTCCTCCATAACAGGTTCTAATTGTTTTCTAGATTCTTCAGGTAAACTTTTAATTTTTTCATTCAATACTGCTAAACCATCATCCACTTGTTTGGCACCATCTGCAGTCTGACTAGCCTTAGTATATAGACTATCTGCGTTTGCTTTCCACTGTGATACACCTTGTTCCAGTTCATTGGCTCCCTTACTAATTTGTTCAGATCCATGTGTTAGCTCTGGTAATTTATTTTGCATATCGGTTACACCAGCTAATGATTCCTGTAAACCACCTTTTAAATCATTCGCACCTTTTTGAATATCTTGTACGCCTGCTGCTAACTTTCCGTGACCATCTTGAAGCTGACCAAGACCTGCTTCTAATTTATCCGCTCCTGTTTGCAACTTAGCAGCTCCATCAGAAGCTTTTTGTAAACCATTATTAAATACTAACGACTTACTAGCTAGCAATTGTAAGTTTTGATATATTTCCGAAGAACCATTTGACAATTCTCCAATACCATTTTGCATTTCACCTGACTTACTGATTAACGTATTTAAACCGTTTGTTACTTGACCAGATCCATCTAGTAATTTTCCAATTCCACTCTGCATTTCACCAGTTTTTCCATTTAACGTATTTAAACCATTCATTACTTTCCCTGAACCATCTAGCAATTTATGAATACCAGCTGTCATCTCACCAGACTTCCCTTGCAGCGTATGCAAACCATCTGTTACCTTGCCAGAACCATCCTGCAACTCCCCAGCCCCATCATGCAGCTTATTTGCTCCATCTTTTGCATCAGTAAACCCTTTGGAAACATCTTTTATAGAATCAAACATTTTCTCTGCATACGTTTTTGTTAACGTATTAGATACTTCACCTTTAATTTTTTCAATAGCTGTTCCGCCGATTTGTGAAGATAAGAAGTTCAAGCTTTCGTTTGGAATATATTCTAAGTTTAATGGTCTTGGATTTTCTTTTAACAGCGTTGTCGCATTGTCTGAGAAATTTTCTGGAATCCGAACTAACATATAATATTTTCGATTTTCCATTCCCTCTCTTGCTGTTTTTTCACTAACAAACTCCCATTTAAAGCTTTTTTTATCTTTTAACTTATCTACTAGCCCTTTACCAACCTCAATTGGTTTTCCGTCAAATACTGCGCCCTTATCCAAATTAACTACCGCAACTGGTAAATCGTCTAACTGTTCATACGGATCCCAAAAGGCCAATAAAAACATACCAGCATATAAAATGGGTACAAATAAAACAGCAATAATAGGTATTAAGATTTTTTTGCTTTTTATAATTTCCGTAAATTCCTTACCAAGCAACGTAAATCCTCTCATTCGTTTTCCTCCTCTTCGTTTATGACCGAAATGTTCAATCAGTCATTTTAGAGTAAATAAAAAGGTTACATCCTGTTCTACATATTACCTAACCCTAACTTTTATCCCGCTATTTGCGGACAGTAAGACCTCCGTGGAATCAACTTTCCATAAAAGACCGATTAGTGAGCGTTAATAATTAGCCGGGGATGAAGCGCACCTACTGATTAACGTTTCACCTTATCTCTATACTCTATGCACCTTTTTATTTTGAATGACTATTAAATTCATTTGGTCAACGTGAACGTATTCAAAAATTATCTTTTCACAGCCTTACATACGTAATCTGATTTTTTCTCTACTTCCCCCTTTTGGACTTATGACCGATTTGTTCAATTGGTCATTTTTAACTATAATAAAAGGATTATCTTAGTTTGACAATCCCTTTAACAAATAAAGTTCAAATAATTCTGCAATTCTTTCCTTTTCTAATGGTTCATGATTCTTTTCCCAATCGAAAATAAGTGATACATATAACCGAAGCATGATAAACGCGGTAATTTCTGGATCACACTTACTAATTTCACCTTTTTCAATCGCAATTTCTAAATAAGATTGAATAACAGATACAATTTCAACATCTACTTGTTGCATAACATCTTGTACTTCTTTTGTTCCCATATCTCGCTCTTCTTGAATCAGTTTAATCATGAGCTGATGTTCTTTTCTAAATTCTAAGATGTTATATAATGCTCTATGTACATTTTCAAAAAATGAAACATCTGGACGAATTGCTTCTTTTGCAACTTGCTTCATTTCAGTAATTAAATTAGAAATAATTTCGCCAAATAATTCTTCTTTATTTTTGAAAAAAGTATAAATTGTTCCTTTCCCTACATTCGCTAATTTTGCGACTTGATCCATTGTTGTCGCCTTATAACCAAATGCTGAGAAAGATTTTGTTGCAGCTTCAATAATAGAACGTTTTCGATCGACAGCCACATCTTCACCTCCAAAAATGACCAATTGGATAATCCGGTCAATTAGTACATTTTTGATATTATCACGGTTTTCCATTGTTTACAAGTTCTCTTTTTATTTATTTCCAAGTATAAAACATTTAAATCTATACATCGACCTTTATTTAAGATACTACTGTCATAGTGTATCAAAAAAAGGGAGAAAATGAAAAGGTAAAGAAACATAGTAAAATCCATTAGCAAATATTAAGCAACAAAAACAATATCTTTTATGAATTTTCCCTCTTTTTCAAATTATCAATTGAAAAAACAAGAAATTTTTTACAATTAGTAGTAATATAAAACATAGATATATTTATTAAAAATAGTGGGGGCTCTTTCAATCATGATACGTGCACTTAGCTTACATATAAAACAAGCCTTTTTAAATAAGATTTCTCTCACTCTCTTGTTTAGTTGGTTGATTCTTGTTTCAATTTATCATTATTTCTATATTTTAAAATATTTAGGAGGGGTACCTGACGAGCTTTTAGCAACGGCTTATAAATGGATTGGCTTTCGTGATGATGAAATGGATGTGTATTTGCTTTTAATGCCTGTACTAGCAGCACTCCCTTTTAGTACAAGCTACAACTCTGATCAAGCTGATAAATTTAAATCATTTGTAAGTAAAGAAGTTCCCTTTTTTCCCTATGTATGTACGAAATATATCGTTACCTTCCTAAGCGGGGGGCTTCTTTATATTCTCCCATTCGTATTTTCATTGCTTTTTTGTAAGCTGACAATCCAAGATGGTATTCCTACACCCGCCTTAAGTATTATAAAAGACAACGGTATGTTTGCATCATTGTATTTCTCTTCTCCAATTACTTATATTTCCCTATATATTGGGATTAATTTCTTGTTTGCTGGTCTTATGGCGGTATTGGGTCTCTCTGCATCCATATGGTCCAGAAAAGATTACATGGCAATTCTATTCCCTTTTGCTATAACCTCTCTACCATATGTTGTTTTAAATATCGTATTCCCTACGATTGGAGGAGCACCTATTCATTTATACGACCCAAAACAGCCGCTCCAAGGAATGTCGCCTTACATTTTAATCATGCAATGCACCTTATTTTTTGGAATCAGTTTATTTATGTATATGAAAGGTGTACAGAAAGATCGGAAGAAATATATGCGGAGACTTCAAAAAAGAATGCGATGTAAAAAATCGATTCAAAAATCAGTTAGTATGTAATGTAAAATATCCCTCAGCAATTATGCTGAGGGATATTTATACTTAGGAAGCTTTTTTTAAATCAATTTGCGCAAGCACTGGATCATGGTCACTTACACGGCCATGTTCTTTCATAATGTTTGAATTTAAATGTACCGGATCGACAACTGTATGCGGTGCAATATTATTCGTTACTAAAATATGATCTAATACTTGTGCATTTCCGTCATGAATATACGTGTAACGATTTTCTTTCGAAACCGTTTCTAACATATCTTGCATGTTTTCTGCTTTTAATGCTTGCAGTGGTTTCGAGAATTCGAAGTCATTCATATCACCAACTATAACAACTGGTGCATTCACATCTCGTTTTTGAATTTCTTTTACAAAATTATTTGCTTCTTGTGCAAGCTGAATTCGTTTCTCTTCACTCTTTAATACAAGTGGTTGAATTTTCCCAAACGGCGTCGCATCACCAAGTTTTGAATTTAAGTGATTTGAAACAACGACGATATTTTGTCCTTGGAATGTAAACTCCGCAGCTAACGGTTTACGAGTATTATCAAACAGCGAATTTTCTTGTCCTATGCGCGTTGGATTTGTTTCTAACAGCTTTGGCTTATCTGCCAATTTCACACGTGATGGATTATAGAAGAAACCAACGCGAATGTTCGCTCCTGGCGCTCCTCCATCTTGATTATTTTGCGGAGCAACTTCTACATATTCATATTTTGGCCCGCGAATCTCTTGTACCGCATCAATAATACGCTTTGCACTTAATGAAGCATCTGTTGTTCCATCATTGATTGATCCATTATTATCTTGCATTTCTTGTACACCAATAATATCTGGCATCTTTAAATTATATTTAATAGAATAAGCAATTGCTTTTACCTTTTCATCAGATGTTTCTTTTGCATTCGCTGAAAAGTTTTCAATGTTATATGTTGCTACTGTTAATTTTCCAAGGCGAGGCTGAATATTTGCCCCTACTTGTTTAAATCCACCATCTGTTACTGATGGTAATTCTGTTACTGGTGAAATTCGATACGCACCATAGTCATACCCGACTACACCTGTTATATCTCCAGTAAACTTGTCTCCTGCTTTCGCTACATAATCACGAGGTACTTTTAAAGATAGACGCTCTGGATTGAATTGGTTCTCGCCTAATAACGGCGTTCCATATTTCGTAGTTACTTTATCTCCACCATTTGCAATTGTTACATATAAATTCCCATTTTTCTGCGGTCCAACAATTTGAGGAGTCGGCATTGTAACACGCATACCTTCTAAACTCTCATAAAAGTCAATTGCATCCTCATTTGGATCGAATACACCAAATGCATCATTATCAATAATTTGATCAGGAATCTTTACGCCATTTTCACCTAATACAATCGCAGATGGCAATTGTTGATTATTTGCTTTCACAGCAATATTGCTTGCTTTAATTTCTGTGATGGATAAATCTGTATCAAATCTGTCAGCATATCCAGATCCAATGAACTCTTCGACTTCTCCATCAATTTGAACAAGATCTCCGGCAGCTACATTTGCCTCTTTTTTATATACATAAATCCCTTCTGAAGTTGCAGGATCATTATCAGGCTGCGAGTCTTGCATATAAAATCCATTCTTATCTAGCGCTGTTACAATACCTTCTACATTTCGTACTTTTTTCCCATTATAAGGAGAAATATGTGATGCACCTTGAATATCATGAATGCGAACTTGCTCATTTTTTACAACCGTAAAAGAAAAAGTAGCAACGGCTGAAGATGAAAGACCTTCTTTTACTCCAATTGCTTTTAGAACACTGTTTTCATTTAAAACAATCGGTTCATTATAACGAATACTTTTATTCGTAGGAACAGATCCATCTAACGTATAATAGATTGTTGCCCCTTCTGTATTTGTTGTTAATGTAACTGCCGTTCCCTTTGCAATTTCTCCACCATTTGGTGATGCAGTAACATCGCTAACACGATTTTCTGTTTCACCTTGAAATTTATATGCTGTTACTGACTTTAAACCAGGACTATTAAAATATAATTCAAGTGTCCCCGTTAAACGAACCTTCTTCCCGACATTTTCAGGATGATCCTTTACATTCACTGCTGTTCTCACGTCACCTTTTGGCAACTGAACAGGCATAATTTTCGCTGGATCCGTCTCATTTGGCGAATCCGCTATCGCTACATTCGTATCTCCAAACTTCGCTGGATCCTTCGTATACTTAGAAGAGCTTTCTGTATATCCAACAATATACCCTTCCACTACCCCTTTACTGCTTCCTTGCTGCTTAAACATTTGAATCGCATCCTGCACAGACAATGCAGAACGTTCTTCTGCTTTTACTAAAGTTCCAGTAAATGAAATCAGTAGTATAAATGATAGCAAGATACTTACTAGTTTCTTCAAATTCATCGTCCTCCCCTAATTTTAATATTCTCTTAGCATGTATTATCATAACAAAAAATTCTTTATAAAGAACTTAAAATTCGACAAATTTTACAAAAAATTAATCTCATACTTCCGTATGAGATTTCTATTATGATTCCCCTACTATTTTCTTACAGTATTCCATTCTTTTTATGGATTTTATTGATAGCTGATTTTCTTACAATATAAGTAAGAATCATACAGAAAGAAGTGACTTGAAATGTTTATCTATATATTATGCAGTGTTTTAGTCTTATCTTTTCTCTACGACTTTGTATTTGATGCAAATTTATTACCAGCTCTTGTACTGAATGACCACCCTACGAAACAACCTCGTGAGTATGAAAGAGAGTATTATAACAGCAAAAGCACCCTTATACATTAAGAGTGCTTTTTATCATTGCTCAACTCATTCAGTTTTATCTATTTTTTCTAAGTAAGATAACGCGCTGCTTCTTAAAATACACCTTTCTATTGAGTTGCTAATACTATTAAAGTGTCTGTCCATTATCAATTGTAAATATCTGTCCTGTAATAGATTCCTGAGTCAATTGAAAAAGGATAGCCTCTGCAATATCATTTGGTGTTGAAATTCTTTGAAGTGGTAAGTTCCCCGCAAGTTGGTACATCTTCTCCTCATTACCTGACCACCATCTCGTATGAACTGCACCAGGAGAAATACTATTTACTCTGATGTCAGGTGCTAATGCAATAGCGAGCGACTTTGTCATCGTATGAATGGCTGATTTTGTTGCTGCATACGGTATAGATGATCCTAGTCCCGTTATCCCTGCAACGCTCCCCATATTCACAATCGCACCTGATTTTTGCTTCTTCATATAAGGAACAACAGCTTTTATACAATGAAACATCCCTTTCACGTTTACACTGAAAAGAGAATCCCACACTTGATCCGTTACGGACTCTAGGTCATCCATCGGTATTTGAGCTGTTATACTCGCATTATTCACTAAACAATCTACTGTTCCAAAAAAATGAACAGTTTGAGATACCATCGCCTCCACTTCTTCTTTTTGTGCTACATTTGCTTTCAAAGTGATCGCTGTACCTCCTCGCTGCTTTATTTCATTCACTGCTTCTAACGCTTCTTTTTCTGAACGACTATAATTAATCACAACTTTTGCTCCTAAACTAGCTAACTTCAAAGCAGTAGCCTTTCCGATACCCGTACCGCCACCTGTTATAATAACGACTTTATCTTTTATGTCCATTTTAAAATCTCCCCACTGTATCTGATTCCATTTCATTTTATCTTCGTTCATTTGAGGAGTATAATACTGAATAATGAAGACGATATCATTTTAAATGATACCTAGTGGAGGGATCTATTCTTGGAAAGCCATGACTTATGGATTTTTAAACATGTTGCAGAACTACAATCAATATCTAGAGCTGCTGAGAAATTAGGATATGTACAACCGAATATAAGCCAGCGCATTAAAAATTTAGAAGATGAATTAGGCGTTAAAATATTAAAGCGTAATAATAGAGGTGTCACATTAACAGAAGAAGGAATAGTGTTATTAGATTACACAAATGAAATTATGCTTTTAATGAATGAGGCAAAATCAAAAATAAACCCTCAGAAATGGAGAGAATCTTTAACAATTGGAGCATCTCAAACCATTTCCGCGGTGAAAGTGCCTCAGCTATTCTCTTCTTTTTTGGCATCCTATAAAAATATTGATGTGAAAATAAGAACGAATGATAACGCAAAGTTACAGGAAATGCTTTTATATGGAGAACTTGACGGAATTTTTTTAAGCGGGACATACAACCATTCACAACTCGAAACCGTGTACAGTTATTATGAAAATATCATACTCATTTCACCACAACATACTCAAATTGAAACGAAGCCTCATCAAACTTTACTTGTAAACAGTGATCCAAATTGTATCTATAGAAAAAAGCTATTAGATTACTGTAAGAACCATGCCTTTAATCCGAAAACGATAATGGAATTTGATTCACTTGAGTCTATCGTGCAAGCTACTCAAAATGGACTTGGTATTACGATTATACCGGCTAATGTGGCATATAGCCGAACAAAGACAAAAGCGATTCATTATGAAGAACTACCTGAAACAGTCAAAATTGACTTTGTGATTAAGCGTAGAAAACAACAACCGCAAAGCTTAAAGAAATTCATTCGTTTTTTAAAAGCGTTATAAATTTTAAACAAAGCCCCTTTAGTTTTTCAAAAGGGACTTTGTTTGAAACCTCACTTGAACAGAAGATACGTTTTTCCCCTCTCCTAAATCAATATGGGTATTTATAACAACAACGATTCAATTAGTTTCATAAGTTGTTGTTTTGTTTGGCTCAAATAGTTTCTTTTTTTAGAAGAAATTAATAATCCTATAGGCACTTTAGGATTAAATCCTTTAATCTTAAATGATATATTACTTTGTTTTAAGACCGTTCCCTTAGGGAGAATACCTATGGCATTTCCAAAAACCATTTGTGGAATGAGATGTACCGCACTACAATTGTAGACTCTTTGAAAAGATACATTGTTTTCTACTAAGAAAGAGTTTACAGCTTTGTAATAATTACAACTATTTTCTCCAATCAAGATTGGATAATGAATGATATCAGATATTTCAACTGACTCTTTTTTTAATACTGGATGATTCGGGTTATTGACTATAAATTCGATTTGTTCTTTGCTAAGTAGGGTGAAATTTAGATTAGAAATATTTTCGTTGTTTGCACAAACAGCAAAATCAATCTTATTTTGCTCTATCATTTGTGATAAAAGCGCTGTGTTTCCTACAACAAAATCACAATGTATGTACGGTTTCTCATCGTTTAAATATTTTAATATGGGGGGAATTAATTTTTCTGCAACAGATTCTAATATCCCGATTCTTAATGTTCCTTTCTCCTCATTACTTATACGCTGCGCTTGAGATATTGAATAATTCCAATGCATTAATAAGTTATCTACTTCCTCTGCAAATAAAATGCCTTCCTCTGTTAACCGAGCATCCCATCCACGTTCAAATAGAAGAAAACCCAGTTCATTTTCGAGTTTTTTTATATGTGTTGTTACGGTTGATTGAGCATAGTTTAATTTTTTTGCCGCAAGTGAAAAAGTTCCTTCCTGGACAATCATTTTGAACGTTTTTAACTCTTTTATTTCCATTTTCACACCTAATCTCTATCGGTTTTATTGATAATTGTATTATATATTTTCAATTATACAAATCAAAATCACAGCAGTAAAATAAATCCATAAGAAAGGGAGTGAATATATGCCATTTGTTACTGTTTATTATCCAGACGGTCAATTGCATAGAGAAGAGTTAAAAAGAGTAAGCAATCGTATTCACTATTCATTAATTGAACATTTTAGCATTCCAGAAAATGATTACTTTCACATGTTTTTACCCTACCCACCCGATCAATTTTTTTACGACCCGCATTATCTCTTAGAAGAGGAGAAAAAGAGAACAGATAAAATGATACATGTTTCTATTACATGTGGACCTGAACGAACAATACAGCAAAAAAGAAATTTGTATCAATCAATCTCAGAAGCTTTTTATGACCATTTAAACATCTCTACAACTAATATTTTTATTACATTGAATGAAACATCTGCTGAAAACTGGTCATTTGGTCAGGGAATAGCCCAAATGGTTACAATGAAGGAGAAAAAGAATCATGAATGATCGTATCGAACTCAATATTTCAAAGAAAATGAGGGATACTGCTCCCAATTTTATTGATTATAGTGAAAATGTGTTATTCGAAAAGGTATGGAGAGACCCTGCTTTAACACCAAAAGAAAGAAGTTTCATTACACTTTCTGCTTTAATTAGTATTGGTAATACTGAACAACTACCATTTCATCTACAACTAGCCGAAAAAAACGGAATGAACCAACAAGAAATCATCGCTCTCATAACACATTTAGCCTTTTACGCCGGATGGCCAAAAGCAGCTGCAGCACTGAACGTAATACTGCGTTAAAAATAAATGACTTATTACATTATCCTCTGTTCCCTATTGGCATTCGGAAACTTATTAAAGACTTTCATACAGGTAATCACTCTAGTTCTGTTTATATAGGGGGAATTGATTAAATGAAATCACAAACCCTAATTTAGCAATTAACGTAAAAACTCCATTTTGAATAAAGATTGTTCAAAATGGAGTTAATTCTTTAAATTATGTTTTTGATTTTTATAGAAAAGTTTAATCATTTCTTGCGATTATTATTAAAAAAGCGCCTGTTAACTTAATAATCACTCTTATGCTTCGCAAAATAGGTTAGAAAAAGTATGACCACCTTCTAATTTAAAGGTGGTCTGTTTCATCATTGCGCAATTAATTCCGCTTCATCTATTTTTTCTAAATAGGATAATACATGCTTTACTGCCGCCTCACCTTGATCAATACAATCTGGAAGACCAGATCCAGCATAAGAACTACCTGCTAAATAAACACCCGGTAATTCTTTATCCATAAATGTTTTTAACTTTGTCATACGTTCTTTATGTCCCACTGTATATTGCGGCATTGCATCTTTCCAGCGGCTTACAACAGTAAAGTCTGGATCTGCCTTAATATCCATTGTTTTTTGCAAATCTTCTAATATAAATTGAACAATTTCTTCATCTGTTTGCTCTACGATTGCTTCATCACCAGGACGCCCAACGTAACAACGAAGAAGAACTTTTCCTTCTGGTGTTGTATGCGGCCACTTCTTATGTGTCCACGTACATGCTGTAATAGAAAAATCACTATTTCGAGATACAACGAAGCCCGTACCATCAATATCACGCTTGATTGCTTCTTTCGGAAAAGCGAGTGCAACATTCGCAACCGATGTTGATGGAATATTGCGGAAGAAGCGGAACTCTTTATACTGTGCAAACATAGATGGCAATACTTTATGAGACGCAGCAACAACGATGGAATCCGCCTCAATTTCTTTTCCATTACTTAGTGTAATATGATAACCATCACCCATTTTTGCAACTTTTTCAATGCGAGTGCCCTTCACAACAGTTCCATCTTCTAGCTGCTCTTCTATTTTTTCTACAATGGATTGTAAGCCTGTTTTTAATGTTAAAAAGATTCCTTTCGGCTTTACATCTTTTATTTTCTTCGGAGCCAACGTACGCATACCTAGTGAAATACTACGATATTTTTGCTCCACTTGATAAAATTGTGGGAACGTGGCCATTAAACTCATTTGATCAATATCCCCCGCATAAATTCCAGATAACAATGGTTCGATTAAGTTTTCAACCACTTCATTTCCTAGACGACGACGGAAAAATTGACCAAGTGATTGATCAGAAACAGGTTTTGAACGTGGCAATACAAAATCAAAACCTGCTCTTACTTTACCAATCGGAGAGAACAATCCTGAAAATAGAAACGGGGTAACTTGCGTTGGAATGCCCATCATAGATCCGCTCGGCATCTTATGTAATCGATTGTTCACGAGAACAAATGATTGACCAGTTGCATTGTTTACAAGCTCATCTCCAAGTTCGAGTTCTCTTGCTAGTCTAGCTGCACTCTCTTTTCTTTCTAAGAAAGAATCTGGACCACGCTCAATTGTAAATCCATCTTTTCGAACGGTTTGAATTTTCCCTCCAAGTTTACCCGATGCTTCTATTAACAATGTATCAATCGGCAATCCTTTTTCGCGAATTTCTTTTTGTAAGTAATACGCTGTTGTTAAACCTGTAATTCCACCACCGATGATAACAACTTTCTTCTTCAAAACGGCTCCTCCTTTCCCAAGGTATTAGGAAACATCCATTTGTTTCTTTAACACTACATCTGCTAAACAAGAAATAAATGAATCTGATGCATTTGGCATTTCTGGACGATAATACTTTGCTCCAATTTCTTCTGTAACGATTTTGCATTCAATATCATTGTCATATAACACTTCTAAATGTTCAGCTACAAATCCAACCGGTGCATATACAAATGAAGTGTAGTTATACTTTTCATGTAGCTCTCTCGTTAAATCTTGTACATCTGGCCCAATCCATGGGTCCGGTGTATTTCCAGCACTTTGCCAACCGACTGCATAATTTCGAACTTCCGCACCACGTGCAATATAATCAGCTGTTTCATTTAACTGTTCTGGGTAAGGATCACCTAACGCAATAATTTTCTCTGGTAAACTATGCGCAGACACGATTAACACTGCTTTTTCACGTTCTTCTTCTGTCATACCATCATATATTTTTTTCACTTCGTTTACCCAATACTCGATAAACTTCGGTTCTTTATACCAGCTATCGATACCATGAATTGTTAAGTTTCCAAGCTTATCTGCTTCTTCTTGCGCCCGGCCGACATAGGACTTTACGCTGAACGTAGAATAGTGCGGAGCAAGAACAAGGGCAATTGCCTCTTCAATCCCATCATTATGCATTTCTTTCACAGCATCCTCAATGAAAGGTTCTATATGTTTTAAGCCAAGATACATGTGGAATTCCACATGATCCTGCATTTCGTTTAAACGCTTTTCTACTTTTTTCGCTTGTTCTAATGTAATAGTAGCTAAAGGAGAAATACCACCAATCGCGCGATAGCGTTCCGTTAAGTCCTTCAGCATTTCTGGACTCGGCTTTCGCCCTCTGCGAATATGCGTATAGTACCGTTCAATATCTTCTTCTTTATACGGTGTGCCGTATGCCATTACAAGCAAACCAATTTTCTTTTTCATACACCTATTCTCCTTTACTTCGCTAACTGTTCTTTAGAATACTCATGAATAAATGTCGTCAAGCGTTTTAATGTATCTGGATTTACTTCTGGGAATACACCGTGACCTAAGTTAAATACATAACCAGGCTGCTTCATTCCTTGATCGAGAATCCCTTTTACATGCTCTCTGATAACGTCCCATGGTGCAAGTAAGAATGAAGGATCCATATTGCCTTGTACTGCTTTATGAATGCCGCGTGCACGCGCTTCTTCAATTGACAGGCGCCAATCAAGTCCGACTACATCAAGAGATAAGTCATTCCATTCATTTGCTAAATGTCCTGCTCCAACGCCGTGCATAATCATCGGAACGCCCATCGTGCGAACTTCCGTGAAAATACGCTCCATTGCAGGTTTAATAAACAAACGATAATCTGCTACATTCACTGTTCCAACCCAAGAATCAAAGACTTGCACTGCTTTTGCCCCTGCTTTGATCTGTGCCTTCAAATATGTAACTACCATATCTGCAAGCTTATCCATTAAAGCAAACCAAGCTTTCGGTTCTGCATACATAAACGCCTTCGTTTTGTGGTAATTACGAGAAGGTCCGCCTTCGATCATATAACTTGCTAATGTAAATGGTGCCCCTGAAAAGCCAATTAGCGGAACATCTAACATCTCGTTTGTTAATAAACGAATTGTATCTAATATGTATGGAACATCCTCTTCTGGATGAATTTCACCAAGTTTTTCTACGTCCTGTAAAGAACGAATTGGGTTATCAATAACCGGTCCAATCCCAGATTTAATTTCAACATCAACGCCAATTGCTGGAAGTGGTGACATAATATCTTTATAAAGAATTGCTGCGTCTACATTATATTGATCAACTGGAAGCTTTGTAACATATGCACATAACTCCGGATTGTGTGTAATTTCAAATAAAGAATACTTCTCTTTTATCTTTCTATACTCAGGTTGTGAACGCCCTGCTTGTCGCATATACCATGCTGGTATATATTCTGTTTGTTCCCCTTTACATGCTTTTAAAAATGTCTCATTTATATTTCTTACCAAAACCCTTGCTCCCTTCCTTACCTATACGAACCCTATCCTATTATTTATCTTTTTTTACTATACAGCTTGTAAAAACAAAATGCATAACATTATGTACGTTGTTCATGAAATTGACACAAACGCTCGTAAAACCGCTTACTATTTTCATAACATTCTTATTATATCACAAGCAAAAATTACGGTTTAGCTACTTTTGTCTTTTCTCCTTCTCGATTTGTTTGTGGATTGTACGGAACTACATAAAAGCTTGGTTTAGAGAATATGTTAATAAACTTTTCCTCATACTCACCAATCCCTTTTACCGTTCCAACGTGAATATGCTTCCCTTGTTCTACTTTATAGATTCTATATACAACTCGTTTATCGAGAAGTGGAGTCCAGTGTAATTTTGCAGTAAACAAGCTAAATGGACTAAAAGATAACTGTGCTTCCACGTTCTCAATTTTACTTAGGCGGATTGGTTTTCCAATTGTTTCGACACCTTTTGGCCGCTTGAAATTTGAATTATCTTGTACATTTGCCTTCGTTAAAATCTTTTTAAATAATTCTGTTGCAGATAGCTTTCCATCATAAAGTTGGTGTTCTTTATCCGTACGATCATACCCAATCCATACCGCGCCTACTAAACTCGGAGTATATCCAACAAACCAAATATCCCTAGCGCCTTCACTTTGATTAGGAAGTGACGTTGTACCCGTTTTCCCAGCTAATGCACCGTTATATACTCCCGCTCTCGCTGTTCCCTCTCTTACAACCCCTTCTAACATTTTTGTCATATACCATGCTGTTTGTTTTGAAAAAACTTTCGTTTCGTTTTTAGGTGATTCTCCAATCACCTTTCCGTGTCGATCGAGTACCTGTTCAATAACATGCGGCTCAATAATTTTTCCATTCGCTAAGAACGCACGGTACATCTTTACAAGTTCAAATGGAGAGACCCCTTCTTTAAGTCCGCCAAGTGCCGTACTTAAACCAGATTCTGCAATATGAATATTTCCCTTCTCTAAATATTGCTTCCCTTGCTCTACACCCATTTCATGTAATAAAGATACAGCCGGTACATTCGCCGATTCTAAGAGTGCATCATACATCGTTACTTCTTTTGAATACCTATGATTATAATTTCGTGGTTCATACCCTTCAAAAGATGTTTGCTCGTTTGTTAATAAAGAATACGGATTATATTTTTTCGTTTCCAGCGCTGGTGCATACACAATGAGCGGCTTTAAAACAGACCCTGGCTGTCTTTTCGCAAACACTCTATTAAATCCTCTTGGGACATACTCTCTTCCGCCAATTGCGGCTTTAATTCCTCCAGTTGCATTATCCATTAATAAAAAAGCACCTTGTGCCCCGTTTTCTTTACCTGGAAAATTTCGTGCATCTTGAAATTGATCATAAGCTACTTTTTGAATTTTTTCATCCATAGATACAATAAATGTATATCCTCCGCGAAGCACTTCTTGATGTGACAAACCATATAACTGTGCTGCTTCATCTACAACCATATCCACATACGGTATATAAGCAAGTTCTCGCTCATCTAAACTTTTATAAAGAGCAATTGTCTTTCCTTGGTAACGAACACTCTCCTCAGCTGATAAATATCCTTGTTTATGCATAAGAGATAAAACTAAATCACGGCGCTCTTTGTTCTTTTCTGGATATAAAAAGGGAGAATATCCATTCGGTGCTTTCGGAAGACCTGCAAGCATCGCCCCTTCTTCAACTGTTAATTTTTCTACATCTTTATTAAAATACAATTTCGCCGCTGCTTGAATCCCGTAAGCACCATGACCAAAATAAATATGATTCATATACATTTCAAGAAGCTGTTGCTTCGTATATTTATGTTCCAATTGAAGAGCGATTGCCACTTCTTTTAATTTACGTGTAAATGTTTTTTCATGAGTTAAAAAAACATTTTTAACTAACTGCTGCGTAATTGTACTTCCGCCTTCCACTTTCTCTCCTGCTAAAATGTCTTTATACAACGCGCGAAACACAGAAGGGTAATCGATTCCATAATGTTCATAAAATCTAGCGTCTTCTACAGCTATAAACGCCTCTGCTACATGTTTTGGAATTCGCTCAATTGGTACAAGCTCTCTATTTTCTACATATAACTTCGTAATTTCTTTTCCTCGCTGATCAACGATACGTGATGAAGAGTGGAAAACAAGCCGTTTTTCATCCATTATATAACCACCAGCTAACACAATCAGTTTATAGAATACAATCGCCACTACAAACACTGCTACGCCGCCCATTAGGCTCCACTTTATTTTCTTCATACATCGTCCTTCTTTCCAAATGATGGTATGTTTATTATTTGAAAAACGATTATCTTTATGTATATAATCTTCGAAGTTTTTTGTAAGAGTTGCTATAATGAAACTAAACTCATAAAGGGGGCATTACAATGAAAGCGATTATTTCATACGAAACACCTCTAGAACAACCACATTTCACTGCAAAGAATGATGAGAAAGATATGTTTTATAAAGAAAATACCGAGGAAACTGTAGAAGGATCACTTCAATATGACGTGCTAGATGCAGTCGGGGAATTTAAAGGACAACCTGGCTATATTGTGTGTAACAACATTTCTGTTACAGATGAAGGCCGTCCTGTTTTTGAAAATCGTTTTAAAAACCGTGCAGGACTGATTGAAAATGAGCCTGGTTTCCAAGCAATCCGCGTTCTTCGCCCATTAAGTAACGATACATACGTCATTATGACAATGTGGGAAAATGAACAAAACTTTAAAGATTGGACAGAGTCACGTTCTTTCGAAAATGCACATAAAAAACGCCCTGCACAAACAAATGCAGAGCCGCAAAAGAGCATTTTTTCAAGACCTTCTTTTGTGACTACTTTTGATGTGTTAGCTTAAACAAAAAAGCTGTAACTTCGATTGAGGAGAAGCTACAGCTTTTTTCTCTGTCTTCCACGAACTCATCGCTCTTTTATCTTGAAATACTTTCCACTTCATTTACGAATTGCTACATATTATCCCATGTCCCCAACATAAATTGCGGACTTCCTACTTTGAAGACCATATTCTATTAAGAACGGTATGATTGCTTTTGGATAAAGGTTTGTGTTTAAAAAGTCTTCTAGCGGCAACCATTCAAGTGCTAGTTGATCAGGATCAAATTCTGTCCCTTCCCCAAAAGAACGATCGTCATCCGGATACAGGCATTCAAAAAGATGAACAACGACATGAACATTACGATCCCACTCGGCATGTTCATGATTCTTTCCTATATACTCATCACTTACAAATAGCAATTCTCCTGCTTGTACTTTTAATCCAGTTTCCTCCAAACATTCTCTGACAACAGCTTCTTTTAAAGTTCCCCCCGGTTTTTGACCACCACCAGGTAGGATGTTCATAAAGTGAAACTTTAATCAGTGGGGTTTTTCTCCATCCCCCACGGATTATTAGTTGAACCAATCGGGCTTTTACGGACAGTTCATCTCCCACCTAACTTCCTTGCTTTCGCTGAATTTTGAGGTGGGAGTGTTACTGTCCGTTAATGCGGGATAAACTTGTTATAGTCATATTTCTTAATCGTTAATATTTGGTTGTCTCTAATTATAATCGCCTGCACTGAACTTCTAATTTTCACCTATCTCTTCCCCCTTTCACAATACTTGCGTCAAAAGCACTTCTATCTTAAAAATGACCATAAAATACATGCAATAACATACAAGAAACCCGAATAATAGAATTTTTGAATTATCCACTATCCGGGTTATATATCTAACTTTTTTATTTTTTCTTATACCATTCATGAATACGGGCTACATCCTCTTCACGCACATGCTTCAATTCATAATGACGTCCCGCAACACTGCAAGCTACTGCTACAATATACGTATACAATCTATCTTTTCGTTGAAAGTATGATTGCGTTTTTGTCATTGCTTGTACATGTCTTCTTTTCACAAATCCTGTATACTTTGCAATGCCCCTGTACACAAGCGTTAACTGATCAGATTTTATCGCATATCCACCCGTTTTATACTTGCCATATCCAAGAATCGTAAAGAACAAAAATAATGGCACTAATACAAATAAAGCACTATATTGCTGAAAATATACACTCGCTCCTATAATCGGTACTGCTACAGCTACAAAAATCATCCAACTCATAATGAGATAACGGCGTAATGCTGCTTTCGGTAAATGGACGATCTCCTCTTCCATTTCATAAGGCAAATCTAAATATGCCAGCAACTCTTGCACATCTTTTTTCTTCATGAGCGGGTGCAATATGACATTCATATTATTTGTATCTATGCTCTGAATGACTTCTACTTCAATAGAACAATACCCAAACGGTTGACGAAGGATTCCTTCTTTCATTGTCAATGCCTGAATCCGGTGCAGTTTTAACACAATCTCTTTCTTTTCAAGTAGCCCTTGTGAAATACGAATTTCATTTCCATTTCTCTGCACTGTAAAGTTCGCATGTTTTAAAGCATAACCAATTGTAGAAATGATCCATGAGATTACAATTAAAATAGCAACCATACATAACAAATCATACACACTATTGTCTTTCACATACGTTTCTACTTTTTCTATTAACCATTTCGGAAGAACGTTATCAAACTGTGTATAAAGGAAAATCAACCCAGAAAATAATAAACCGAACCGACCAGATGTAATAGATGCTAGCAAAATTTCTTTTGGCGTTAACTGATAGACAGTTGTATTTGTTTCTGACGGTAGGGTTTCCTCTTCTTTTAAAGTTTTCTTACTTTCTACTTTATTTAATAAGGCGATTAATTCTTTCGCTTGCTCTTCCTTAATTCCAGCTAACGTCACCTCTGGGTCCTTTCCGCCACCAGCCGTCTCAATTTTGAGCTTCGTTAACCCAAATAACTGATAGATGATATTTGAAGCTGTACTAATTGTTTGCACACGCTCTTTATTTAAATAGCTTTCTTTTTTGACAAATACCCCGTGTTTTATATGTAAAATATTATTTTCAATCCAATACACTTTAAAGTACCATTTCGCAAACGAAAATATGGCCAAAATCAACAAAAAACCTAGAATGAAAATGGGAAATAAGTACCAAGGCTCTACTTCATCTTTAGGACCAAATAAAACAATGATAATAAGGGGAAATAAAATAGAAATCCTTATATCAAATAATATAGTAATCGGATGTTGCCTCTTATACATCCTTATCACTCACTTTCGCAAGTTCCCCAATTTGTCGTTTCAACTGTTCTGCCTCTCTCTTTGTTAGTCCTGGAATACTATGAGAAGTCGCTGCCGTTGAAATTTGTAATTCTGCTAGTTCATATTTTCTCATAATCGGCCCTTGTTCAATCGTCACATGCTGAACACGAATCATTGGAACTAACACACGCTTTACAACAAACATCCCTTTTTGAATTTCAATCTCTTCTTCATCTAATCGATAGCTATAATAACGCTGACGTAGTTTCGGAAAGATAAAATAGTCTAGTGGCGTATATATAATCGTGGCAACGACCAATATACTAAACAACCAACCCCACCAATTAAACTTGATCATAAAAAAGAGATATGCTAAAACAATACTTACAAGTACCCCTGCACCAATTAATGTATGGATCTTCCACACCTTAACCATATTCGAATGAATTTCATTTTCTAATGGCTGCATTTGATCACTCCAAATTTAGAAATCTATTAAATATGTATACTTTGTAATATGCCATAATCATACAATACAAAACAAGGAAGAATAGACATTTTTTGTAAAAATAAAACTTGTTATTTTCTGAATATGTAGAATACAACCAACAATAGATTAGATTTACGTATTTTACTTTTCCAGTCATTGAATATTTCCCTGGATTTGAGTCAATATATTTATGATAGAACTGAACCTTTTAACTACATTACACTATTATTAATGTGCATATTAAATTATAAGTATGTAGTCAACCGTTGAAAGTAAACTTTTAATAATAGATAAAAATACTTTGTTATCCATATCATCCGTAAACATAAATATCCAATAAAGATATTTAATTACAAATATCTTTATTTAATTTATAATTATATTTAGAAAATAGAATAGGAAGGTCTTGGTGATATGTTAGGTATTGATGTTATAAAAACAACAGAGGAACTAATTATTAAATGGCAATTAGCAAAGGTTAGTATTCCATTAAATGAAATTATTGAAGTTACTGAAGATGATACTTATGCTGGTATTGAAAAAGCTGATGCGATTCGAATAGGAACAGCATATGGCACAAGTGATCGCATTTTAATTAAAACTAAAAAACAGAATTATATATTATTTACCACTAATAAGGTTTCAATTTTAAATAAAATAAACGCTTAATTACTTAATGATTTAACATGATTTTTTAGAAAAAAAGGCGACTAATGTAAAGTCGTCTTTTTTTCTTCTTATAATAAATATGAAAGTAAACCTCTTATTATTAGTTTACTTTCAAATCCTCTGATATCCTCAAAATCAACAATAAAAGTATACATTCAAAACAATATAAATAAAGGGATTAAATCCCATGCAAGCAAAAAAACGAGTATCTCATCACTATTGAGATACTCATCAAAGAAAGCATAAATTAACTAGTAGTATTTAGCTCCTTACTGTATTTCTTTACAAAAAACGCCATTATTAACGTAATAATTCCTATACTTAAACCAAGTAATTGATCTAACGAAATTACATCACGAAAAATCCAACGTATAATAAATCCCATACCAAATACTAATACAAGTAAAAAACCAAAATATCTTAGTCCTCCATATACGTCTTCCATACCCACACCCCTTTTAACTTCACAACTAAATTATACCATATTGTAGAATTCAAGTAAGGGTATCTAAATCAGTTCACATAACCCCACTTATCAGTAGCAAAAAAGAATTCAAAGATCGGATTCTTTTTTATTTTACTTATATATGACGGGACCCCTATATATGCTATAAAACAATAATCTGTGAAAATTGAATATTTTAATATTGAAAACTATGAATGTTTTTTTCACAACATAAACATTCATACAATAAAAAGGCACCTTTTTAACTTTACTTATTGTACACCATATTGAATATAACTCGCATCATAATAAATCCATTCATTTGTTCCTAAACAAAGCCAGCCATCTTGTTCACCCCATACTCGATACGCTTCTCCATGATGTAATTGACGTATAATATTCCCGCTTAGCGATGGTACATCTCGTAAATTCACGTTATCTCCAGTGATAGTAGCAACGTAATGTTTATACTGAATATAACTAGGATCATCGTAAACCCATTCATTGGTCCCTAAACAAAGCCAATTATTTTGTTCACCCCATACTACATACTCTTCTCCATGGTTCAATTGACGGATCACACTTGCTTGTAAAGATGGACCACTTCGTAAATTCACATTATTTCCATTAATGACAGCAATTCCATATACCGATGTTGCGTTGCCAGATGATGATCCACCATCCTTTAATGCATCTAAAGAAATAGCCGCTGATACATCACAATTCCCTACCCCTGAAATATAACCAGAATCTGTATATTGCCAAGCTGTCCATTTTGTCCACCCACCACAATCAACAGGTGGAGTATTGGAATATCTTGCAACCCAAAGTGGCACATCACTTAGTCCACTAATCCCAAATTCAGTGATATACCAAACACCTGTATATAACATTACATTTTTCCCAGTAGCTTGTTTCACATAATTAATAAAATCTCTTGCCCACTTGGATAGAAATGCTCCGGTTATGTTACTTGTATTTGAATTTGTTGGAGATTCAAAATCTAAAACTGGTATAAGATCCGTTTGATTTTCTTGTAAAATACTAACAAAATACTTCGCCTCGGAAATCGCATCATTTTGATCCGGGTGGGCAAAATGATAAGCTCCTATCAATACACCAGCACTTCTCGCTGCTTGTACATTTTGAACGAAAATAGGATCTGTATAACCCACACCTTCCGTTGCTTTCGCATACGCTGCTGGAATCCCTGAGGTTTTAACAGCATTCCAATCAATAGTCCCTTCCCAATGCGATACATCAATAAACTTAGTATCTGAACTTGATCTATTTTGCATACCATATTCTCCTATCAAAAATATTTTTCTTCCATATATGGTATGTACGATTTTAACGGACGGACACTATCACATTCTCATCAATTTTTCCTCAAGAATATCACAAAAAGAATCTTATTTTTTATCTCATTTCGAAAGTAAACTTTAGTATGTTAGTTTACAATTAATAAAAAAGTTTAATCAAAACCCAATTGGTTTTTTTGAAGTAATGAAATATCGCGTCTTTCTTCAAAACATCGTGACTTTATTTCAAACCCACACAAGAAAAATTAAATTACCTGTGCACTAAAAAGTATAGCGAACAGGTAATCTAGGTGTTTTGATGTTTGTTCCATTTTCAGAACTCACTTCACTAAGAGGGATGAGGCTGATTACGAGTGCCCTGCATCAATGTTTGTATTTTGAATCCCGATTTTTCCTGATTTAATCTTGCTCCGGAACAGTGCAAAGTATACAAGAGTTCCCGTTAAAAATAGTGTTCCGCCTACAATTGCTACTTCATGGAACATATCAGGGATGGTCAATATCCCCATTTCGAACACGAGCCATATTAAAGCACCGTACGTGACAGGTGCTCTCCATTTCCCTAAATTAAATGCCTCTGCGTCAGGTAAATCTTTTCTACGCAAATAGTAAGCCAAAACTGTTATGAAGTATAAAGCTGTAAGAACAACGGATGTTGATCCGACTAGCAAAGTCAAAGAATCAGAGAATAGGCTCGCTATAATATCGAGCACTAATACAAGCACAATTGCATTTACCGGTACGGATGTTCTTGGGTTTACCTTTTTAAAATAACGCGAAGCAAAAAACACATCATCCCGCGCCATTGCATAAATGATACGGGAAGCAGAAGCCATTCCGATTAAGCCACATGCGAAAATGGAAATGATAACAAGAAGCATAAACAAAGTGCCAATGAATTGGCCGAGCTTTGTTTTAATAATAAGTGGAAGCGGGTTGACAGAAGCTGTCACATCGGCTAAATCTGAAATGGAAATTGTAACAGTAAAAAGAAAAGCAAATCCAATGATACCGCCAATCAGCAATGCGAAAAATACAGCACGCGGTACATTTTTGCTCGCGTCAATTGTTTCTTCCGAAAGATTCGCCGCGGCTTCAAAGCCGACCATGGTCCACGACCCCATCAGCATAGCGATCACAAAGCCACCAAGGTACGTACCGCTTTTTTGCTCGCCAATATTTGTTAGCATATCCCAATTCGGAGTTGTGAATAGCGCAACGATAGCAAGAATGACAAGAATGCCTACCATACCGATTACTTCGGTATATACTGCAATGTCATTGAGACGGGAAGCCAGTTTTACGCCGAAAATGTTGAGGACAGCCTGTAGCAGTAAGGTTGCGAGTACAATATACAAAAGGGTCTTCCCACCGATATTCCAGCCGAACACATCCGCAATGAGTGGAGCCAGGCCAAAATCGACGGCAGGAATGACAATGACAAAAAAGCAAAATCCGAGCCAGCCGGAAAACCATCCTAATCCTTGATTTGCCAGCCGCGTCACCCATTGATACGAGTAGCCGCTGAGTGGCATCCTCCCTGCCAATTCAGCAATAACAAGAGCGACAAGCAAGTGACCTGCTAATACGATTGGCCACGTCCAAATACCTGCGGGCCCCGCATTGTTTAAAACAAACCCAAAATTCGTGAAAATGCCCGTTGTGATGGACATAAATGAAAACGCGACTGCAAAGGAGCTAAAAAATTTTAAAGACCTCTTTAACTCTTGCTTGTAGTGATATTGCTGCATGTTATTCGTTTCCTGCTTGACTTTTGTGTGCATAAAAAGCCTCCTTCCACTTTTCCTGTACGTTGTATATCTTCTTAGCTTGTTTCCATCCTTTCTCTTTTTTATTTTGAAAATTCAGTCTTCTTAGAGCGATTTCATTCACTCTCCTCTATTGCAAGTACCATACCAATTATACAATTTGCGTCATGCTTGGATTTTGCAAGCTTTTCACTGTTTAAAATGTTGCCCCAATATGAAATTTTGAATAGTTTATTCAAGATTTCATATTCCGTCGGGGACTGATTTTCTGTTTTAAAGATATACAAAAAAAGAAAAAGCTAGATCCAGACTAGCTTTTTTACATAATCAGCGTTATTGGTATTCAATTAAAACAAATACTACTACTCAACCATCTACAATTCCCATATAATTGAAATATCCTATGTATAGAGGTGAAATTATGGATTCTTCTTCGTTTTACTCTATTGTGATCATAGTTGCTGCGTTGGTCTTATGGCGTAGAATCAGGGCAATGCATCATCCTATTAAAGGAAACGGAACCCGTCTTCTCTTACCCATACTATTTTTGTTAATACCCTGCATTCCCATCATCTTAAATCCAAAAGCACATGCCGCTGGCTGGGAATGGATTTGTGCAGTTATCTTTGGGTGCCTTTTGTCAATTCCACTTATTTGGACCAATAACTATGAACTCCGATCCGATCAGCATATTTATGCTGTAAGAAACAAGAGCTTTATCATTACCTTTCTCATCATACTTATTATCCGATTTTTACTTCGTGATTATTTAAAATGGCTAGGTCCAGAAACAGAAGCAGCACTATTTATGACTGTAGCGCTGGGGTATATCTTACCTTGGAGAATTATCTCTTTCATCAAATTTCGTCAACTATACAAAAGTCGAATCCAAACTAACGACAACATTGACTTCCGATAACCCCACTTATCAGCAGTCAATGTATCTCGAAACCTATAAAAAAAGTCCCTACAGAATATCTGAAGGGGCTTTTTACTCACATAATCATCATTATCAATAACAAAGTAAGGCTCACTTTTTATCTATGACTCCTAAACAGAAGTAATCATTACCGTACCCGATAAACGAAATTATAGGTAGTTAGTTACACCATTCTTATTCATTTCATACAATATACATTGGTTAAATGACTACTCTTTTATAAAAGGAGGTGCAACAAATGATGCCTTATTCTGGTATGCCGTCTCAAATGTATTCGGGACGGATGGTGTCTACAGACAGTCAAATACCTCAAATGGTACCCAGTCCCTGTTGTTGCAAGGCAAACAGCTCGTAATCAAATTGAAATAACTTATGACCAGCCTACTGATTTAGAATCTGCAATAAATGTAAGAAATTACTGGATTAGAAATAATCTAGATAGACCAGCAGTTGGAGAGCTTGTGGAGATAAAAAAGTAAGTTCAGCTGATACCTCATGCAAAAAAACACCGTCTTTTCTGTTCGTTCCCTATAAAGATTCTACTCTTACAAACACAATTAACACAGTTCAAATAAATTGAACTGCGCTACTAAAGTTGTTTAATATTGTTTAACCTAATCCCATTTTGAACAATCGAATTACAGCATTTTATATATCTCAATTAAGTTATCGTCAGGGTCACGAAAATGTGCAACACGCGCTCGCCATTCCTCACGATCATGCGGTTCATTAACAAATTCAATTCCTTTTTCTTTGAAACGGTTATAAGTCTGATCGACATCTTCAACTTCAAATTGAAGCAAGAATTTTGATTGGGACCCAGCTTCTAAAGGCTTATTTCCTTCTCCGACCAATTCGGCCATCACGTTTCGAGATACAAGCTCAATTTTCGTTTCTCCATTATTGAAAAGCGCATATTCCATGTTTTCCTCGTACCAACTCACTGGAAATTCCAATAGATCTCTGTAAAACACGGCACTTTCCTTAAAATCTTTGACCAAAAGTCTTATTTGCAACAACTTCAAATCAATCATCTCCTAAAAAATACTATTGAAGAGCCAACACCATCGTCATTCATTGAACATTTCGTTACTGATTCCAATATCCCTTCATGTTTCATGTAATTATCCTGCTGTGTTATCTGTATAACAAATGAAACAACATTGTTATCATTCAACACTTTCTATCGTGATACAGAAAGAATATTCTCTATATGGTTAAGTTTTGAGATTAAAGCTTTAGAAAATAGAATAAGGAAGCACTCTTCATCAATTAAAGTTGCTTCCTACCTTCCAATGTACTATCAAATGCAGTTGTCTAGAACTACAATATATATTCGTTAAGATTAGACTTCTTAAGTGTAGCCCCAATAGTCGCTACTATCGTGAAAATTGAATCACTATATATTCTATGTTTAACTAGTTTTATTGATATGTAATATTAAATATTTATTTTGGTTTTGCAACGCCCTCTACGTGAATACATGTACTTTTTCATACGGATATTACTCACCTTTATAGGCTCATCATATCCGTATGTCTAAGCAAATGTATTAAAGTTTTTGTACCAAAAGATACAGTTTAACGTTTGATGGCTTTTAAAATGTCCTGGTATTTCCATGATTTCGAGCTACCTGACTGGATTTTATTTGCTAATTCATTCGTGTAATTTGTTGTTGCTGCCGCAAATTTATTACGATCCCACTGGTGATCTTGAGCGATTTGTGCATCAGACAGATTATAGTATGAATAAGTTACTCGTCCTTGCACATCTGGAATTGGATCATCAAAAGTTGTATCAAGATGGTACCATTTCCCTTCAATTTTCACTTGATTCCAAGCATGTGGTTGTCCATTTCCAGTTCCTGTTACAATATGATTTTCTATTCCAGCCTCTTTTAACAATTGATATGTTAATAATGCATATCCTTGACAGACAGCAGAACGGTTTGCTAAAGCTTCATACGCTGTATAAGCTTGGAAAGAAGTATCATAAGAGACATGTTTTACAACATAATCATGAATTGCTTTTACTTTCTCGTGTTCATCCATACCAGCTTGAACAATGGAATTGATAATTGATTTCGCTTGTGTCTTTACATAGTTCGTTTGTTCTTTGGATTCACGGTATGTAATCTTTAATGTAAACGTGTAATTTCCTGGAATACCACGAATAGAGTATTGCGTATTTGCGATATTATAATTTAAGTATTCGTTAGATTCGACTGCCTTGTCGTATTCTTTAACAAGTGTATCCATAACTTCATTAATATTAGAGTTTTTGGATTTGTATGTCATTGTTATATTTTCTTCTTGATTATTAATATGCTTTTTTATTTCATTTTGAAATGCGTCTAATAGTTGCCCGTCAGGTCGTGAAACGTTATTTGCATTTTCAGCGTTTGGATTCCAAACACCATTACTTTCAAAGTAATACTTTTTACCATTATCTTGGATCCAGCCTGTTTGCATTGCTCCGCTTCCACTAAAGTAGTACCATGCTCCATTAATTGACTGCCAACCTGTTTGCATTGCTCCACTTCCGTTGAAGTAA
>NZ_CM000745.1:940641-954931 GCF_000161455.1 Bacillus pseudomycoides DSM 12442 | reverse complement strand
GCTTCGCGCCGTTTACATTGTAGTAATTCCATACCGATCCAGTTTGTTTCCACCCTGTATCAGCACTTGCATAAGTAGCTACTGTTGACCCCATAACTGTTAGACCAACTGCCATAGCTAACATTTTGATGTTTTGTTTCATAAATTCATATTTCCCTTCTGTTGACCTATTTATCTATCAAGCATTAACAGTGAGGGCGTTGCAAAACTAAAATAAATATTCAATATTATAAGTTTTTCGTTTTCATAGACAATATTAGCGACTAAACAACAAGATTTGAAGTGTACAATTATAATATTATAACAAAAATTCCAATCATTTTTCATGCGATATTGCATAAAAACGATTGGAAAGAAAATAGAGGTTGCCATTCACTTGTTTGTCTATCAATTAACTGTCCTGCTGTTTTATTCGCATAACAAATGAAACAACATTATTATCATTCAACACTTTCTATCGTAATACAGAAAGAATAGTATTTTTTCGTTTTTTGGGTAATGATTTGCCTTAACTTGATGAATCCCTTTTTTACATATAAGTCGCTGCTATGAAAAACAATATGGACTTGCACTCGTTTTCTCTCTCTGGTTTCACTTGGCATGGAGAAAAAAAGAGCTGACCGCTTCTACCCATGATCGAATCCTCTCTCTTACCCAAAAAGAATGGTTTTCTATCAGTTTTTCATTTTATATAATTTTGATTTCCAACATATAAATTACGGTTATGAAAACAAAAGCAGATCTCCACTCATTTTCTCCTTTTGTTTTCACTTGGCATGGGGCTAAAAAAGGATCTGACCGCTTCTACGCATGGCCAGATCCTCTATTCCCCCTCTAAAAAGAAAAGGTTTGTCTTTTTTCTATTTAGGTTTCTACTTATTCTTATACCAATCTAACATACACTCTGCATCTTCTAAACGCGTATGCTCTAATTTATAATTTGTGGATGCACTAGAGAAAGTCTGCGAACATAAATGCGCTCCACGCTGAAAATAAGATTGCGTTTTCTCGATTGATTGTACATGTCTTCTTCTTACTAAACCTGTATATTTAGCAATGTTACGATACACCATCGTTAACTGTTCTCCTTCTACTCTATAGCCACCTGCACGGAATGTCGCATATCCGAGTGACAAAAGTAATCCAAACAAAGGTAACAGTGTCCAAATCACAAAATATTTTTCAAAATATACACTTGCGCCTGTAATCGGAACTGCTAATATACAAAAGAAAAGAAAACTCTCTAATAAATAGCGGCGCAGTGCCGTTTTTGGCAAGGCTGTAACATTTTGATTTAGTTCATATGGCAACTGCAAATGAGCAAGCAATTCTGCGACGCGGTCTTTCCGAATGACCGGATGAAGCGTAACATTCTCCTCACCTTTTTCATCGTTTTGAATCACTTCTACATGCACAGAGCAGTAACCAAATGGTTGACGGAATATCCCTTCTTTTATCGTGATTCCTTGAATACGGTGCAGCTTTAACACAAGTTCTTTTCTTTCTAGAAGTCCTTGTGAAATGCGAACTTCATCATTTTTCCGATGCACGGTGAAGTTCGCGTGCTTTAAGGCGTAACCAAATGTGGATACAATCCAAGAAACAACAAGTAAGACCGCAACCATATAAATCCAGCCATACACATCATGATCCATCACATATGTTTCTACTCTTTCTTTCATCCATTTCGGGATATATTCATCTACTTGGGAGTAAATAAAGAATAATAAAGAGAACAACAAACCAAATTGACCAGATGTAACGGATGCTAATAAAATCTCTTTCCAAGTCAACTTATATTCCGTCCGATTTTCTTCTGTCAAACTAGCATTTACAGTATCCTCTTCTATTTCTGTATGTTCCTCTGCCCGTTCATTTAACATTGTAATTAATGTTTTTGCTTCGTCAGCTGTAATACCAGCTAAGCTAACCTCAGGCTCACCACCACCGCCAGCTGTTTCAATTTTGAGCTTCGTTAAACCTAATATTTGATATAACATACTTGAACTTGTATTAATCGTCTGTACGCGCTCTTTATTCAAGTAACTTTCTTTTTTCACAAATAGTCCTTGTTTAATGTGCAGTACATTATTTTCGATCCAATATAATTTATAGTACCACTCAACAATAACAGAGATAACTGAAATCACTAAGAAACCTATCGGTACTAAATACCAAAATGGAAATTTTCCTTTTAAACTAAACAGAAAAATAATAAATGGTATAAAGTCTGTAATCTTTAATTCAAGTAACATTGTGATTGGATGCTGCCTCTTATACATCCTCATCACTCACCTTCGCAAGTTCTCCAATTTGTCGTTTCAATTGTTCTGCTTCTCTCATCTTTAAACCTGGAATACTATGAGAAGTAGCGGCAGTTGAAATTTGTAATTCTGCTAAATCATATTTTCTCATAATTGGACCTTGCTCAATTGTAACGTGTTGCACGCGAATCATCGGAACTAATACACGCTTAACCGTAAACATTCCGTGCTGAATTTCTAATTCTTCTTCATTTAACCGATAGCTGTAATAACGCTGACGTAATTTCGGAAATATAAAGTAGTCAAACGGTGTATACACAACCGTCAATCCAATAAGTACATAAAACAGCCAAGCCCACCAATTAAATTTAATCATGAAAAAGAGATAAGCAAGGATTACTAATACACTTATGCCTAGTTCAATTAAAACACGAGCTTTCCAAACTCTGACCATATCAGGATGAATTTCATTTTCCAATGGCTGCATCTAATCACTCCAAATTTAGTAATCTAATATACGAATTCTCTCATTTACTATTTTACAGAAAATTACATGGAAATAGAAATGTTTTTATTATAATTCTTTCTTTTCATCATCTTTCTTCTCCGGGATGAAATAACCGAACCAAATAAACCAAATGAGGCTAATCAATGCCGTCCAGTCCTTTTCGCCTTGAAACGCATCAATTACATTCGGAAACTTATAAACTCCAATTAACCCAAGAAAACCAAGCCACCAGTCTTTTCGAAATTTCATCTTTTCCTTCTCCCCTCTACCGATTCATTGATTCTATCTATTTTCGATTCCCAATATCCACATCTCGGCTATGAAAACAAAAGAAGACCTGCACTCATTTTCTCTTTTTATTTTCACTTGTTGTAAAACAAAACATAGTCCCGTCTTCACTTGATTGTAACGTATATTTTATATTGAGCATTCTAGATATATCCTGAATGATTTTTAATCCTAACCCCGCTCTTTTACGATTCATATCGAAACCAATTCCATTATCCTTAATAGAAACAACCTTATTTTCAATGGTTATCTCAAGTTTTTTAGCTTTTGAATGTTTTAACGTGTTCTGGAAAATGTTATCAAATAACCTTTGAATCCATAAATCGTTACTCGTCCATATTAAATCCTTATTTATTGGATTATATATTAATTCAATATCATGAATACTATACAAATAGTCCCACTTTTTAACCATATCTTCTAATAAATCGTGTATATTCACCTCATGATTTAAAACATAAGAACTCTCTAATGTATCAGTGGATTGTAAATTAAATTCATTGGTTAATTCTGCAATATACTGTATTTGTTGATATAACGATTCTAGTATTGGTGCTTGATCATTATATTGACCTTCTAAGTAGAATAATTGTAACCTAACAGCTGTTAAAGGTGTATTAATATCATGTCTTAATTTATTTAAAAGTTCCTTTTTTATTTCCTCTTGCTGTTTAAGTTCTAATTCTCGATATGTAGTTCTTTCAATTAATAAATTTACCGCCCTGACGAGTTCCCCTATTTCATCGTCGTTTTTAACATCTAATTTATTCGGAACTTTTTCATCACTAGCTAAATTTCGAATGGTTTTATTCAATATATTTATTTTATTTAATAGTGAATTAATGGATTTCGAAAATAAAAAGGCTAACAATAATAACGATAAAAAAAAGACGCCTAGCATAGTAGGATATGCAAAAGATTCATGAAATGGAATATTATTATTTTTCGTTTTAAAGGCAAGATTATAAATGACTGACATAAAGATACTAATCAACAGTAATAAAAACGGTACGCTTATAACAGCAGAAAATAATAATAACTGGTATTTTTTCTTTAATTTCATTTCTTTATATAGGTATTTAATCTATACCCTTCTCCATATATATTTTGAATAATTTCACCCGTGTTATCATTGATTTTTGTTCTTACTTTTTTTATGTGCACATTCACGATATTTTGATTTCTATCTTCGAGTTGCCATAAATAATCAAAGAAATGTTCTTTCGTTAAAATACGATTCCTATTTTCATATAAATAGAAAAATATTTTACGCTCAATCGCAGTAAACTCAACTTCATTATGTAAGTTATTGTTGAAAACTTTTTTATGCTCAGCATCAATATATAAATGTTTGATTTGTGTAAAAGTACCATATCGATTATCTAGCATTTTCTGCATTCTTAGTAATAGTTCTCTAGGATCAAAAGGCTTTATCATATAATCCTCTCCGATTGTTAAACCTTGGAGTTTGCTGTCCATATCACTTCGAGCAGATAGAAAAATAATTGGAATATTTAATCCTAGATTTTTTATTTTCTTTGTAATTTGATAGCCATCTTCACCTGGCAACATAATATCCATTATGACTAAATCTATCTCGTGGATGATATCAATAACTTCTTTTCCTTCTTTCTTCCAACATACATAATACCCTTCGCGTTGCAAAATCTTTTGTAATACATCTCCAATCATTAAATCGTCTTCAACAATTAAAATTTTATATCCCTTCATCACATAGACCTTCCATTTTCAAAATAAGAATCTCTTAATGTTTTTCTACTTTTTTATTGATAAAATCCATGGCAAGATTATATATCTCATCAGGCTCATATAAATAAATGCTGTGTGTACCTTGAATTTTTATTACATCTGCTATCAATAGTTGCTCTGCAAACTCCTCATAATCTTTGTTTTTTTGTTTTGTATATTTCGAATTTTTATTTTGTTCAGCGATCGCAGCTAAAAATAAAATAGGTGTTTCTTTTGGTATCGGTAGGTTAACTGATTTTTTACCATTATTGTAACTCTGTAAAAGCTCTTGCTCCATATCATTATTAAAAAATTGTTTATATGATAGTGCTTTATACATTTCTTTTTCATGTTCAGTTAAAAAAGATTGCCGGATCACCTCGGGATTATACGTAACAGAAGGAAAAAGACGATGTACACCCATTTTCGTTAACAGATTGAATCCTCTTACTTTTAATGAATCCACTAGGTTCATTTTATGAGTTACGTATTGCTTCGGTAAACCAATATCTAAAGCAATAATTCCCTTCACTTCATTTGGATACTTTTGTGTCCAGTAAATTGCTTCGATACCCGAGATAGAGTGTGGCACTAATATATACGGAGGTTTATTTCCACTTTGTATGAGCGCTTCTCTACTTTGTTCTAACATCGTATCAATATCTCTATCATCGTGAAAAGCATCACTGTATCCATAACCGGCTCTTTCAATAACCGCAATCTTGTTTTCTTTTGAAAACTTGCTATATAGTCCTTTCAGTTCATAAGCAGGAGCAGCTATCCCAGATCCAGACATAAATACATATGTATCCTCACCGCTCCCTTCCTTGTATACATTGATTTTTTTATTATTAAAATTGACTAATGTTCCCTCACTTTTGATTAATGACGATTCTTTACTTAATTGATAATTATGGTATATAAAAACAGATAGTAACACCAGTAAGATAACCGTAATCGACACAATACATATATTCTTTAATACTTCACATAATTTTCTCATAGAATTCTCCTTTCAAGCTATATTGAAAGGATACGATACAAAAATAAATTTCTAATAAATTTTTCTAAATAGAAATCATTTGTTTGTAAAGGAATAATAAACGCCTTTAATTTTAAGCCTTCCAGTCAATGACTGTTGGCAAGCTTTTAAAGTTGTTTCTGTAATGTTTAAAGAAATGAAAGTATCATTTTAATGAACTACATGCTTCTGATTTAAAACTTTAATTTATAACGAATTACCTATCAATTTCGACAGGTTTTTTATTGTTTTAGAAGGAATATTATGGTTAATGCCGAATACTCCTGTTTAATAAATTATATAGAGAGATTTTAAAACAAATATAGTGAATAGTGTGCAGTTGAAACTCTAAAAGTGTATGAAGCTAGTTTTCATGTAGACTCTTATATTAAATCTGATGCTCTTTTAGCCCCAAAAGAAATTGCATAGTAACGAACTAAGACAATGAAATTTAATTCTGATATTACAGGGATTGCAGAATTTTTAAAGGAGACATATATATGGGATATATTATGGATTTGCGTAATTTGGTTGGAAGTAGACCTTTAATTATGGTCGGGGCGTGTGTCCTTGTTATAGATCATGAGCAGCGAGTTTTATTACAACTTCGAAAAGATAATGGATGTTGGGGACTGATTGGCGGTTCTATGGAGTTAGGAGAAACACTTGAACAAGTAGCTCATAGAGAATTGTTTGAGGAAACAGGACTAACGGCTGAGAATCTGAAATTAATTCATACATATTCAGGGGAAGCTTTTTATTATCAATATCCTCATGGTGATGAAGTCTATAATGTTGTGACGGCTTTTGAATGTAAAGAATATAACGGTCATTTAAGTCATGATAAGAATGAGGCAACAGACCTTCAATTTTTCTCTTTATATGACTTGCCAAAAAATATAAGCCCACCAGATAGACCTGTACTCGAAGATTATAAATTAAAATACTCATACCATCACTCACTTCAAAGCAATCTATAAATAGCGTAACACGATTACTTCCATTTGTTGAGCACTACTTCCCCAATCATTTTTCTACATATAGAAACGGGTAAAGAATACATACCAAAAGACCTCCAAGTATAGAGGTCTCTTTAATTTCTTTATAACTGATGTACGAATGATTGAGATAATCCTTTTTTACTAAAATCTCATCCACACTCCCACTCCAGATGTTCTTCTTTTAGACATAAAAACCCCCTTTGGTAAGCATAACCAAAGAGGGTGAAACTTCGTGACTTCATTTCAAAGCCACATATCAAATCGATATTCCCTTCCGCTGAAGCAACCGCAAACGATAACAATTCATCGTCACTTCTCCGAGGCGTTGCAACAATTGATAGTTTGCATATGCACCGACCGGAGCACCAATAATCGGCACAAGCTGCAGCATCTTCGCTAAATCGATATAATCGCGGTACTCTTGCTGGAATTTCTCCCAGTCCATATGATTTTCTTTCTCTGTGTCCCACGTTTCGATCGCTTTCCATATTTCCTTGCGATGATCATCACTTGAAAATGCTAATTGAAACACGTGCAGAATAAAAAGTCGCTCTTCTTCTTTACTCGTATCGAATCCATACATAGTCGCTGCATCGAATAAAAATTTAATTTTAATGCTGAGCAGGAGCGGAAAATCGGCCAGTCCTAAAAGAATACCACCAGCTCCTGTTCCGGCGCCTTCTGCTGCGGCAATCTTTTTGTACTCGTCCATTTTCTTTAACACTTCTGCATCTCTTCTTTCGAGCGACCAGTCTGTTTCTTTTAACTTCGGTTTTATAAAATTGGATCCGGCGCTAATACCTTGCACCATCTTTTTAATTGTTTCTGTTAACACATTTTGTACTTTTTCTGGAATTAGCTGTTGTACTTTCGTTTGTACCTTTTTCGAAAACCTGGTCATCATAGAAGAACTTTTCATGATTGTAAGTTTCCACTGCTGTAATTCTTTTATGACCTTCCCTTCATATTCAGTCATAAGTTCATTCCTTTCAGTTTAAACGCTCGATACGCTTTGCACCGTATTGATATACGAAAGCGATACTAAATACTATGCTAGCGGCAAGTAAAATACAAGTCATGATGATATCTTTTGTTGCGAAAGCAAAAATGATGGTAAATACAACACTGCCTATACATAGAATTGCATTTAACAGTTTCAGAAAATCCTTTTTCTTTTCTTCTGCGGTCACTGGATATAAATCAAGCCAAAGTTTTAAACGATGGTGTTTCCAAAGGCTTAATAGTTGATATCCAATTAAGTATAAAAATACGATACTCACAATAAAGCGTCCATATAAAAACGGTATAAAGTAAAGAATGACACCGCCAATCGCAAGTAAGCGAACATATAGACCAAAGTAGTTGCCAGATCTTAAAAATGTCCGTGTATACAAATATAAATATGTACGTTTTTCACCAATCATGGAAAGTACAAAATCAAGCCATTTCCGGCGTGATACTCGCTCTTTTAATGCTGGTACATCGACAAACATGTTGGCGATGCGGTACAGGCGCATCATTTTCTTTCCTTCTTCTGCAATTAAGTATTCCCAGTTTAACGGTTTTCCTTTTACCTTTTGATACATGAAAGCAAGGTATACAACCATTACAAAGAGAATTACTCCGGTGTAAATCACTGAAGTTCGCTCAACAAGGAAGTATACAAATAACCCGTTACATAAAAAGCGAACAAACCAATCCGCGCGCTGCATGCCTTGATCTGTTAAAAATGATTTTTCCCATGCTACAAATAAATTCCATGCTTTAACGAGAACAAGTGCAGCCACAATCCATATGTAAGCCCCTCCTGTTTGCTTCATCTGCTGGAAATATAGCGGAGCAAGTGCCGCCGCTACAATTGCGATTACATATAGCTGAATCATAAATGTAAAGAGAAATGCTTTTGTAAAGTATGGTTTTAATTTTTCTTCAACTGGAAGTAAATACACGAGATCCGCTTCTTTTAATAACGTTTGAATCGATCCTGCTGTTAATACAAGTCCTAATAGTACCGCCATAACTAGCGCGGTCGGAAATAAAGGAGTCAGTGTTTGCAACCATTGCTGATAATAATAGGCCCCTGCTCCAATGATAAATACGAAAATAAATTTTAAATGATCATTAAAAACATACTTACTATATGTACGAACTTCTTTTAAGAAATATTTGAACCGTTCTTTCCATAATGCTTTGCTATTCATAATCTTCTTCCTTTGTTAACGCAATATAAATATCATCTAGCGTCGCACCTGGCATGTTAAATTGTGATTGCAACTCAGATAACGTTCCTTTCGCACGAATTTCACCTTGATGTAAAATAATAAAGGAATCGCAGTAACGTTCTGCTGTCGCTAAAATATGGGTACTCATTAAAATACCAGCACCGCTCTTTTTCATCTTGTCCATCATTTGGAGTAATGATTGAATCGCTAATGGATCGAGTCCAACGAAAGGTTCATCGACAATATAAAGTGACGGTTCAACAAGAAAAGCACTCATAATCATCACTTTCTGCTTCATACCTTTTGAAAAATGAGCTGGGAACCATTTTAAACGATTCGTCATTCGAAATTCTTTTAATAATTGCCCGACGCGTTCTTCATATTGCTTCTCATCTATACCATATGCCATCGCTGTTAACTTTAAATGTTCTTCCAATGTTAACTCGTCATATAATACAGGTGTTTCAGGAATAAAAGAAAAACTAGATCGATACGCTGTCATATCTTCTCGAATTGTTTTTCCGTTAATTGTTACCGTACCTTTTTTCGGTTCCATTAAACCGATAATATGTTTAATCGTTGTACTTTTACCAGCACCATTTAAACCGATTAAACCAACAAGTTCACCTTTATTAACAGAAAATGAAACGTTTTGCAGCACCGGCCGCTTCGTATATCCTCCTGTGACATTTTCCACACGTAATAACTGTCCCATATGACACCACTTTCTTCGTTATATTCATTTGTTTTTACAAAAGCATATATTCCATCAGAATGTATACATTCATCTTACCAAAAAACAAAAGATACTACATAGTATCGAATTTCTTCAAAAAAAAAAAAATAATTTCTTTACATATCCTCTGCAAAACGGGACATCATAATTAGTGAAGAAGGAACACATTGAAAAAGCAACCACCAAGTTGATGAACATAGCCTAGCGAAATCATCATGAAATGGGGTGTCCATAATGGACAAAGAAAATTTACACGAAACCAGATAGTTTGTTTTATTTTAGAAACGGGGTGTCTCGAGGAGAGTATATACTGTTTTATAAAATAAACAAGTTCATTTCATAAAGGATTATCATTTCATTGTAAATGGGGTGTCTAAGGCAGAATACGAGCCGAATTGTCACATATTTCCTAAATAAATGAGGTGTCTGCGAACGGTAGATTATATTAAATGCTTTTTCAATCCCTCTTCAGAAAGCAGGAAGCTGAGTCAGCTTCCTGTTTTTCGTGTTTGTTCTCCTATGTAAGTATGGTAAAATACGGCTAAGACTACTTGAAAGGATGAGAATAATGAATCACACAGCCGATAATTGTATTTTTTGTAAAATCATTGAAGGACAAATCCCTTGCTCAAAAGTATATGAAGATGAACATGTGCTTGCATTTTTAGATATTAGCCAAGTGACAAAAGGACATACACTTGTCATTCCAAAGGTACATAAACAAGATATTTTTGCTTTAACGCCAGAAATCGCATCACATATTTTTTCTGTCGTTCCTAAAATCTCAAATGCGATTAAATCTGAATTTAACCCAGTCGGCTTTAACCTTTTGAATAACAACGGTGAGAAGGCTGGACAAACTGTATTCCACTTCCACCTTCATTTAATTCCACGCTACGGTGAAAACGATGGTTTTGGCGCTGTTTGGAAATCACACCAAAATGAATATACGACGGAAAATTTACAAAACATCGCAAGTACCATTGCAAATAGTGTAAAATAAGGGTAAGAATTCTCTCTATTTTGTACGAATTGTAAACCGTACTATAGAAACATATAAAATACGATTGTACATAACAAGCCTATTCCTCCAAAAGAAATGTACTGCATGGCTTGTTTCTTAGCCCAAAATGCTGGAGGATACGATCTTTTTTGCTTTATAAATAACAATAAATGCATAGCACGTACAAGAAAGAAAAGACTTACGATAAAACAAATTGTTGTCACAAGTTTCACTTTTCTCCCCCCTTGTCTTAAGCATATGCATTGTTTTATACATCATGAATACCAACAAAAAATAAGGAGGTTTCCTTTTATGTCAAAAGCTAAATCCTTTGTAACAGGTATCATTTTTGGCGGAGCTGTCGCTGGACTAGCCGTTCTTTTTTCTACTCCTTCTTCTGGTAAAGATATGCGGAGTAAACTAAAAGAAAAAGGAAATGATATAAAAAAAACGCTGGCTGATATTACTGCTGATACAAAATTATTAAAACGTCAAATTGTTGAAACAGCTTCAGAAGGTAAAGAAGTTTTTCAAGAATTGAAAGACGATATGCAGGATACGCTTTCCACATGGAAACAAGATATTTCCCAAAACAAGCTTCATATTGAACAAGAGATTTTAGACATTCAAAAATCAATTGAAAAACTGCAACAAGCAGTTCCAGAAAAAGCGTAAACAATGTTTCATTCTTAGTTTTTGCATATAACAAATATTTTTTATGACTATTTCTCTTCCCGCGACATATCACATAGATATGTCGTGTTTTTATGCATTTACAATATATGTTATCCTCTATTACGTGAAGATAACACATATAGTTATGACACCTAAAACGCTTCCACAGTTATGCATGATTTGTACAAGAATATAATTTTTCCTAAAAATTTTCACAATTCTCACAAAAAGACTTTATTAATTTTTATTTTACTGGCATAATAGATACTAATGAATAAGAATGTAAAAGTGGGTGAGTAAATGAAAAGTGGAGAAAAAGATTATTCGGTAAAAGAAGCCATGATTTTCAGTCAACGCATTGCTCAATTATCGAAGGCATTATGGAAATGCGTAGAAAAAGATTGGCAACAGTGGATTAAACCATATGATTTAAACATTAACGAACATCATATTTTATCCATTGCTTATCATTTAAAAGGGGCTTCTATTTCTGAGATTGCAAAGTTTGGCGTTATGCATGTATCAACTGCATTTAACTTTTCCAAAAAACTTGAAGAGCGCGGCTATCTTGTATTTTCAAAAAAAGAAGATGATAAACGAAATACGTATATTGAAATTACAGAAAAAGGGGAAACATTGCTGCTGCAATTAATGGAGGAGTATGACCCTGAAAATAATTCGGTCTTTAATGGCGCTCTTGCACTTCGCAATTTTTATGGTAAGTTCCCAGAAAATATCGAGTTAATCGCGATTTTAAGAAATATTTATGGACAAGATTTTATCGATATTTTTGAGAAATCACTAGAAAATATTGAGGAAAATTTTACGGAACACGATAAAAAATTAATTAAAAAATAATATTGATTATTTTTTCGCTGTCATGCGTAAAAATTCTTGCATAATTGGCTGAAATAAGCCCTGTCTATGTAGCGCTTCCGCAGTCTCGTTTACTTCGAGCTGATGTGGAAGCGCTTTTTCAAACTGATCCAAAAGAGCATCAAACAAAAGTAAGCCTTCTTGTTTTTCTACTATGTATTGTTCGTTCAATTGTTCACAAAGATTCAGTATACGTTCAATATCTTTTTTACGAGCTTTTTTCTTTATAATTAAAGAATAAAATGGACACTTATCTTCATCGATCATTTGGAAAAGAAGTTCTACATAATATTCAGCTTGCTCTAGTCGTTTTACAACGTCCATTTTTCCCCTCACTTTCTAACACAAGGTCTTCTATTTCTGAATTTTATAACACGAACAAAATATCGTATGATACAATATATAAAAGTATATGTATTTTGGCCAAAAGGAGGTATCTCCTCGTGACTCTTATAGAAATTGTTTTTGTCACATTTGCACTTATTGTTCTATTCTACACGAATTTCCTGACACATACACTGTGTGTGCGGAAACAACTATCCGAGAGCCGACAAACGAGCGCTTTTCGGGTTATTAATGTATGTATTACCATTCTATTAATTTCTAGTTATATAGAAATTATATTTCATGCAAAGTGAGGAAGGAAAGCCCCTTCCTCATTTTTTCCTCTATAAGCAAATTATACCTATAATGACTAATAAAATAAACAGTACAACCAATAAAATAAGTGATGAATTCATTCACCCATCCCCTCTCCTCTTTCCTATATATGCACATCCGCCCAAATTGGTACTCATTCCCAATCTGACAATCTTTATAAACAAATAGGTAATTTTTCTTTATCAATAGGAAAAGACGTCGAAATGTGATATATTAAATTTTGTACATATTGCTTATACTATAGAATAAAATTACCTTCAGCTAAATTTTATCCTCAGCCTCGGTAAGCCCTGTTAAGCAGGCTTTTAACTTTATAAGAAGGCGAAACCAGTGAGACTTAATCGGGCTCTTTTGGACAAGCATCATCTGAAATGAGGACGCTCTCCATTTGTGCGGGATAAATTAAAAATACATAATAGTAGGAGTGTTTATTGAATGAAGAAAGCTATGCTTGCCTTAGCAGCAACAAGTTTGATTGCTTTATCAGCATGTGGATCATCTGACAAAATTGTTACATCTAAAGCTGGTGACATTTCAAAAGAAGACCTTTACAAACAAATGAAAGACAGAGCTGGTAAACAAATTTTACGTGGTATGGTACTTGAGAAAGTACTTCTTAAAAACCATACAGTCGACGATAAAGAAGTTGACAAAAAATATGATGAATACAAAAAGCAACTTGGCGATCAATTTGACGCAGCTTTAAAACAACAAGGCTTTACAAAAGACTCATTTAAAGAAAGCGTTCGTGCTGAATTAGCGATGGACAAAGCTATTGAAAGCAGTATCACTGACAAAGAATTAAAAGAGAATTATAAACCTGAAATTAAAGCAAGTCACATCCTTGTAAAAGATGAAGCAACTGCGAAAAAAGTAAAAGAAGAACTTGGACAAGGTAAATCTTTTGAAGAATTAGCAAAACAATACTCAGAAGATAAAGGTTCTGCTGAAAAAGGCGGCGACTTAGGCTACTTCGGACCTGGTAAAATGGTAAAAGAATTTTCAGATGCTGCATATAAATTGAAAAAAGATGAAGTAAGTGAGCCTGTGAAATCACAATTCGGTTACCATATCATCAAAGTAACTGATATTAAAGAACAAAAATCATTTGAAGAAGAAAAAGCAAACATTAAAAAAGGCCTAGTTGAGAAGAAAAAACAAGATCCTCAATTCATGGCTGAGCTTCAAGACAAAGAACTTAAAAAAGCTGATGTGAAGGTTGAAGATAAAGATTTAAAAGATACCTTTGAGACTCCAAAAGCTGAAAAAGAGAAGAAATAATAAAAA